>DATGDE010000290.1:0-5350 GCA_035311125.1 Gemmatimonadales bacterium | reverse complement strand
TGTTCTCGCTCGGCTCTGACCGAAACGGAACGGCGACGTGCGTATCAGCGACATGAATTGGATGCAGGTCGAGGCGTACCTGCGACGCGATGACCGCGCGGTGCTGCCGCTCGGCAGCACCGAGCAGCACAGCTACCTCCGCCTGACCGTGGACTGCATCCTGCCCGAGCGGGTCGCCGCGGAGGCGGCTGAACCGCTCGGCATCCCGGTGTTCCCCGTACTGGCCTACGGCGTCACGCCGTACTTCCGCGAGTTCCCGGGATCCATCTCGCTCCGCGTGGACACGCACCTCGCCGTCGTGCGCGACATTCTCGATGGGCTGGCGCACTCGGGCTTCCGGCGCGTCATGATCTGCAACGGCCACGGCGGCAACGGCGCCGTGCAGCAGCTCGCGCAGGAGTGGGCCGCCGACCACGCCGGCTGCCGGGTGATCTTCCACAACTGGTGGAACGCGCCGCGCACCTGGGCCAAGGTCCAGGCCATCGATCCCGTCGCGTCGCATGGGTCGTGGATGGAGAACTTCCCCTGGACCAAGCTCCCGGGCGTCGCGCTGCCGGCCACGCAGCGGCCCATGGTGGATATGGACCGGGTGCGCCTGCTCGATCCCGTCGCGCTCAAGTCCTACATCGGCGACGGCAACTACGGCGGCCGCTACGAGCGCTCCGACGAGGATGTGCTGGCCCTCTGGCAGGTCGCCGTCGAGGAGACCCGCGCGCTCCTGGACGGCGCCTGGGGCGGCGCCGCGTAGTGGCGCCCCCCTCCCCGATGACGCGCTGTCTCGTCTGGGGCGCGGGCGCGATCGGGGGTACCCTCGGCGCCTACCTCGCGCGCGCCGGGCACGACGTGACCCTGGTGGACATCGTCCCCGAGCACGTCTCCGCCATCAACCGCGCCGGCCTCACGATCTCCGGGCCGATCGCGACGTTCACCGCGCCGCTGCCCGCCTTCACCCCCGACATGCTGCACGGCGCGTGGGACACCATCATCCTCGCGACCAAGGCCCAACACACCGCGGCTGCCGCCCGCGCACTGCTCCCCCACCTGACTTCCGCCGGCTGCGTGGTCTCGGCGCAGAACGGGCTCAACGAGCTGACTATCGCCGAAATCGTCGGCGAAGCGCGGACCGTCGGCGCGTTCGTGAACTTCGGCGCCGACTACCTGGAGCCCGGCTCGATCCTTTATGGCGGCCGCGGCACGGTGCGGGTCGGGGAGGCGTTCGGCGCGGAGCGCGTCACACCGCGCGTCCTCGCCATTCGTGACGCCTGGCGTGACTTCGACGAGCGCGCCGCCGCCACCCCCAACATCTGGGGCTACCTCTGGGGCAAGGAAGCCTACGGCGCGATGCTCTTCGCCACCGCCCTGACCAACGATTCGATCGCCGACAGCCTGGCTCGGCCGGAATACCGCGGTCTCTACATCGCGCTGGCCCGCGAGATCCTCGCCGTGGCCCTGGCGCGCGGCGTGCGCCCCGAGGCGTTCGACGGTTTCGATCCCGCGGCGTATCTGCCGGACGCCCCGGAGGGTGCCGCGGAGCAATCGCTCGATCAGCTCGTGGCGCACAATCGCAAGTCGGCCAAGACCCATAGCGGCATCTGGCGCGACCTCGCGGTCCGCAAGCGGCCCACCGAAGTGGACGCCCAGCTCGGGATCATCGTGGCGCTGGGCGCCGAGGCGGGCGTGCCGGCGCCGCTGACGGCGGCGGTGGTCGACCTGATCCACGAGATCGAGCGCGGCGTCCGCCCGCAGTCGCTCGAAGCACTCGAGGCCCTCGCGGCGCGCATGCCTGGCCGGCCCGCCTCGTGAACCTGGACTTCACGGGCAAGACCGCCATCGTCACCGGGGCCGCGCACGGATTCGGCCGGGCGATCACCGTCGCGTTCGCCGCGCGTGGCGCGACCGTGTGGGCCTGTGACGCGATCGAGGACGAGCTGGCGGAAACCGAGCGCCTCTGCCAGGCCGAGGCCGGCGCCTGCACCGTGCGGCGCGTGGATGTGCGCGACAAGAACGCCGTGGACCGATTCGTGGCCGACGCGGCGTCGGCCGCGGGGTGCGTGCACCTGCTCGTGAACAATGCCGGCGGGGTGCTGGGCCAGGTGGGCCGCCCGCTCGAGGAGGTCACGCCCGAAGAATGGCAGGCCATTTACGACGTCAACGTGACCGGGGCCTTCTATCTCTCACAGGCCGTGGCCTCAGGGATGAAAGCGGCGCGATTCGGCCGCATCATCAACATCTCCAGCGGCGCCGGCCTCGGCGTGAGCCTGACGGGCATCCAGGCCTACGCCTCGGCCAAGGCGGCGCAGATCGGTCTCACCCGCCAGCTGGCCCATGAGCTGGGACCCTGGGGCATCACGGTCAACAACGTGGCGCCCGGATTCGTGCGCTCCAATCCGACCACCGAGAAGCAGTGGGAATCCTACGGCGCCGAGCGGCAGCGGGCGCTCGTCGAGGGCATCGCGCTCAAGCGCCTGGGGACGGTCGAGGACATCGTCTGGGGCGTGCTGTTCTTCGCGTCCGAGTATGCCGGGTGGATTACTGGTCAAGTTCTGTCGATCGACGGCGGCAAGTGATGGAGCTCGCACCGGTGCTCGCACGCCTCGAGGCCGGCCACGACCGCATCCTCGGCGAGTTGCAGGAATTCGTCGCCATCCCGAGCGTCAGCACGAATCCCGCGCACGCGGCCGATGTGCGCGCCGCAGCCACGTGGGTCGCCGCGAAGCTCGAGGCCGCCGGTCCGTTAACCGTCCGGACGATGCCCACGCCGGGGGCGAGCGTCGTGTACGCCGAGTGGCTCGGCGCGGCAGGGGCACCGACCGCGCTGATCTACGGGCATTACGACGTGCAGCCCGAGGACCCGGTCGAGCAGTGGGTGAGCCCGCCCTTCACGCCGACGCTGCGTGACGGCCGGCTCTACGCGCGCGGCGTGTCTGATGACAAAGGTCCGATGCTCATCCCAATCAAGGTCGCCGAGGCGTTCTTCGCGGCGCATGGGCGCCTGCCGGTCAACGTGAAGTTCCTGCTCGAAGGCGAGGAGGAAATCGGGAGCCGCCACCTCGAGGGGTTCATCGCGGAGCACAAGGAGTTGCTCGCCGCCGACGTCGTGATCTCGGCCGACGGCGCGATGTGGCGCAGCGACGAGCCGTCGCTCACCGTCGCGAACCGCGGGCTGGCGGGGCTCGAGTTGACGCTGCGCGGCCCCGCCAAGGACCTGCATTCCGGGCGGCACGGCGGCGGCGTCGCCAACCCCCTGCATGCGATGGCGCGGCTCATCGCCTCGCTGCACCAGCCGGACGGCCGGGTCGCCGTGGCGGGGTTCTACGACCGGGTGCGGAGCTTGAGTCCCGCCGAGCGCGCCGAGATCGCGGCGCTGCCGTTCGACGAAGCAGCCTACCTCGCGCAAGTCGGCGCGCCCGCAGCCACAGGCGAGCCCGGTTACACGACGCTCGAGCGCCAGTGGACCCGGCCCACGCTCGAGGTCAACGGCCTGTGGGGCGGCTACCAGGGGCCGGGCATGAAGACGGTGGTGCCGAGCGAGGCGCACGCGAAGATCACCTGCCGCCTGGTGCCGGACCAGGATCCGGACGAGGTGGTGGCACTGGTGACGCACCACCTGGAACGCCACGTGCCGCCGGGCACCACGCTGACGATCCGGCCTGGCGACCACGGCGCACGGCCGGCGCACATCGCCCGCGACCACCCTGTCCTGAAGGCCGCGGAGGCCGCCCTGGCCGAGGAATACGGCGTGCGCCCACTCATCGTCCGCATGGGCGGCACCGTGCCCGTCGCGGAGATCTTCCAGCGTCTCATGGGACTGGACACCGTGTACTTCTCCTTCTCGACGGGCGACGAGGACTTCCACGCGCCGAACGAGTTCTTCCGCGTGCACCGCCTGCACGAGGGGCTGGCGGCGTGGGCGCGGCTGTGGGAGCGGCTCGGCCGATGACGCTGCAACAGGAAGAAGCCAAGGTCGAAGCGCACAGCGCGTCGCTGAAGAAGGTGCTGGGCGTCCGTGACCTGGCGCTGACCCAGATCCTGTTCATCATCGGTCTGACGTGGATCGGTGTGGCCGGCAAGCTCGGGCCGTCGCACGTGGTGTTGTGGCTGCTCGCGGTCGTGCTGTTCTACCTGCCACTCACCGGCGTGGTCATCTGGCTCAACCAGCTGATGCCGCTCGAGGGCGGACTGTACCAGTGGGCGAAGCTCGGCTTCAATCAGACGATGGGTTTCATGGTTGCCTGGAATCTGTGGCTGTACGTAATCCTGTTCGCGTCGGAGCTGGGCCTCACGGTCGCGACCTACCTGTCCTACGCGCTAGGGCCCAGTGCGGCGTGGATGACGACCAGCGCGTGGTTTGTATCATTGGCGTCCGCACTCGCTACCGCGCTGCTCGCGTTGCTGGCCTTCGTCGGCTTGTCGATCGGGAAGTGGGTCCAGAACGCCGGCGGCATGTTCATGATCACGATCTTCTCGGTCCTGATCCTGCTGCCGTTTCTCGGCCTCGCGACCGGTCATCTGGAGTCTTACCACCCGTTCCGCACCGAGATACCCGCGTTCTCGCTGTTCAATCTCAACGTGCTCGGCAAGATGTGCGTCGGCGCGTTTGCCGGCTTCGAGTACATGGCCATCCTCGCCGGCGAGACGCACGCGCCGGCGAGCACGGTGAAGAAATCTGTGTACTATGCCGCGCCGGTCATCACCCTCTTTTTCATCCTCGGCACATCGACAGTGGTGGCCTACATCCCGAGAGACAACATCGACCTCATCGGCCCGCTGCCGCAGGTCCTGCGCGTGGGCTTCGGCCCATTCGGCATCGCCGGGACTCTGGTCACGATTGCCATCGTGATGACGCTGGTGATGCGCGTATCGCAGATCAGCGTCGCGTTCACCGCCGTGACCCGGCTCCCCATGGTCGCGGGCTGGGACCGCCTGCTGCCCGCATGGTTCAGCCGCCTGCACGCGACGCACCGGACGCCCGTCAATTCGATCCTGGTGGTGGCCGTATTCTCATTTGCGATGTCGGTGATCAGCCTGGTCGGCGTAGGGCAGGCCGAGGCGTTCCAGCTGATGTTCAATGCGAGCGGCATCTTTTACGGGCTCACCTACCTCGTCATGTTCGCGATTCCCCTGGTCGGCCTGCGCGGCGTGACCCCGCGGCCGCCGTGGTGGGTCAAGGGCGCGGCTTGGTCGGGCCTGCTGATAACGGTACTGTATACGGTGTTGTCGCTGTTCCCGATCATCCAGGTGGCGAGCGTGATGTCGTTCGCGCTCAAGATCAGCCTGGTGGTCATCGCGTTGAATCTCGTCGGAGTGGGCATCCTGGTCGCCGGCCAGCGGCGATCCAAACTCGCAGTGG
>DATGDE010000289.1:0-14114 GCA_035311125.1 Gemmatimonadales bacterium | reverse complement strand
CGGGAGGCGCAGGCGCAGGAACGGGAGACGCTGGCCGGACGCCGCGCGGCGATCCTGGGCGAGCTCGAGCAGGCGCGCAGCGCCCGCAACGAGGCGTCCCACGCAGTGAATGCCGCGCTGCTCGTGCGCTACGAGCGGATCCGACGCGGCAAGGCGCCGCTCGCGCTCTATGCCCTGCACGCGGATGCCTGCGGTCACTGCTTCACCGCGGTCCCGACGCAGCGCCGCGTGCTCATTCAGCGCGGTGCGTCGATCGAAGCCTGCGAGGCGTGCGGCGTGCTGTTGTACGGAGCTGAATGACCCTGCCCGCTGCGTCCTCCCCTCCGCCACGGTGGTCGGTGCGGCGGCCGCCGAACCCGGAGCTGGTCGGCGCGCTCGCCCGGGCCCTCACCATTCCCGATCCCCTGGCGGCCCTGCTGGTGCAGCGCGGCTACGACTCCGTGGGCGACGCGCAGGCGTTTCTGCGGCCCGCGCTCGCCGGACTCTCCGACCCGCTGGCCTGGGTGGACATGGCCGTCGCGGCGGAGCTGATCGCGACGACGGTGCGCCGCGGCGACCCGATCCTGGTGCACGGCGATTACGACGTGGACGGCCAGTGTGCCGCCGCCCTGCTGACCCGGGTGCTGCGGGAGGCCGGGGCGCAGGCGCACGCGTTCGTTCCGCACCGCGTGCGCGACGGCTACGATTTCGGCCCGGCGGGGCTCGCGCGCGCGCGCGAGCTGGGCGCCCGGCTGATCGTCACCTGCGACTGCGGCATCACGGCGGTCGAGACGGTGCAGGCGGCCAGGGACACCGGGATCGACGTGATCGTCACCGATCACCACTTGCCCGGCGATGCGCTGCCCGCGGCGGCTGCGGTGCTCGATCCGCGACGTCCCGACTGTCCGTCACCGGACAAGGACCTGTGCGGCACCGGGGTCGTCTTCAAGCTCGCACAGGCGCTGGCGCCCGTGCTCGGTCTGCCGGACCAGCTGCCCTGGCATTTCCTCGACTACGTTGCGCTCGCGACGGTGGCCGACGTGGTGCCGCTCACGGGGGAGAACCGGATCCTGGTGCGCCACGGCCTGAAGCTGCTGGCCGCGAGCCGCTGGACCGGGCTGGCGGCGCTCGTGGAGGCGGCCGGCCTCTCGGGCAAGCCGCTGCGGGCCGCCCACGTCGGCTTCATCATCGCGCCGCGGCTCAACGCGGCCGGCCGCATCGGCGATGCGGGCGACGGACTCCGGCTGCTGCTCACCGACGATCCCGACGAGGCGGCCCGCCTGGCGCGCGAGCTCGAGACGCTCAACGCGCGGCGTCAGGAGATGGACCAGCAGATCCTGGCCACCGCCGAGGCGCGCCTCGCGAGCGCGCTCGGCGCGGACGACCGCGCCATCGTGCTGGCGGCCGACGATTGGCATCCCGGCGTGATCGGCATCGTGGCGAGCCGCCTCGTGGAGCGCTACGGCCGGCCGACGTTCCTCGTCGCCTGGGACCGCGAGGGCGATCTCGGCCGCGGATCGGGGCGCAGCATCCCGGGCTTCGACCTGCACGCGGCGCTGCATCGCGTGGGTCACTGCCTCGAGCGCTACGGCGGCCATCGGATGGCGGCGGGCCTGACGGTACGCCGCGACCGCTTCGAGGAGTTCCGTATTGCATTTCTCGAGGTGGCCAGCCAGCTTCTGAGCCCCGACGACCTGGCGCCTGCCCAGCGGGTGGACCTGGAGCTGCCGCTCGGCGATCTGAGCGAGGAGCTGGAGCGCCTCATCCGCTACCTCGAGCCGTGCGGCGCCGGAAACCCGGCACCGGTGTTCGGCGTTCGGGGGGCGCGCGCGGTCCGGGCGCGGCGCGTCGGGGCGAATCACCTGCGGTTCGTGCTGGACGACGGCTCGGGTGCGATTCCGGCCATCGGGTTCCAGGTGGCCGACCGCGTGCCCGAGGAATGGCTCGCGCGGCCGCTCGACGTGGCCTTCCGGCTGGAGCGGGACGAGTGGCAGGGCCGTTCGACGCTGCAGGCACGCGTCGCGACTATCGCACCGAGTGAGTGACCGGCAGCAATCGGCAGGGGCGAGGGGAAGGGGAACGTCGTGATCAGTATCATCGCAGGCGAGTTCAAGAACCGGCGGCTCAAGACTCCGGCGGGGGACAAGGTGCGCCCCACCGCCAACCGGGTCCGCGAGGCCTGGTTCAGCATCATTCAGCGCAATCTGCGAGGGGCGCGCGTGCTCGATCTCTACGCCGGATCCGGGGCGCTGGGACTCGAGGCGCTGTCACGCGGCGCGGCAAAGGCGGACTTCGTCGAGGTGCATCGCAACGCGCTCGCCGCACTGAAGGCGAACGTCAAGTCCCTCAAAGTCGAGGACCGGACGACGATCCACCGTGTCGACGCCCTGAAGTTCGCCGAGCAGCTGCACGCCGGGCAGTACGACGTGGCGTTCGCCGACCCGCCATACGCGAACGTCAACGACCAGGCGGCCCGTCTCGTGGCGATGTTCCGCCTCGTGCCGTTCGCGCGCGTCTTCTCGATCGAGCACGCGGCGGACACGCCCATCCCGGGCGACGACACGCGCCGCTACGGCGATACCGCCGTCACGTTCATCTACGCGCCGTGACCGCGGCCTCCTCCGTGGAGCGCCCGCCTCGCGTCGCCGTGTATCCCGGGTCGTTCGATCCCGTGACCCGCGGGCACGAGGACCTGATCCGCCGCTCGCTCGTCTTCGTGGACCGGGTGATCGTCGCCGTCGCGGTGAACGTGGCGAAGCAGCCGCTGTTCACGCTCGAGGAGCGCGTCGCGCTGCTGCGCGAGACCGTGCGACTCCCCGGGGTGGAGGTGCAATCGTTCGAAGGGTTGCTGGTGGAGTTCGCCCAGCGTGCGGGCGCCTCGGTCATCGTGCGCGGCCTGCGGGCGGTGAGCGACTTCGAGTACGAGTTCCAGATGGCCCTGATGAACCGTACCCTCGCCCCGCGGCTCGAGACGGTCTTCCTCGTGCCGCCGTTCGATCTCACCTATCTCAGCTCCAGCCTGGTCCGCGAGGTCGCACGCTTCGGGGGTGACGTCTCCCAGCTGGTCCACCCGACGGTTCAACAGGCGTTGCGCAGGAAGTTCGGGCGGTGACGTTCCGCGACCGCGTCTACGAGCGGGCGCGGCGCGCGAACCAGCGAATCGTGCTCCCGGAGGGGCACGACCCTCGCGTCCGCGCCGCCGCCGGGCGGATCGAGACGCTGGGCCTCGGCCGGGTGCAGGTGCTCGACACCGGGGCCGGCGTGTCCCCGCCACCGCCTCCGGAGCTGGCGCGCCTCCTGATGGCGCGGCGGCCCGATCGGTTCCCCACGCACGCCGTTGCGCTCGAAGCGCTGGCGCAACCCCTCATGCTGGCGGCGTGCATGGTCGGCGCCGGGATGGCGGACGCGATGGTCGGTGGCGCGGCCGCCCCGACCGGCGACGTGATCCGCGCGGCCCTGCTGGCCGTCGGCCCCGCACCCGGTATCACGACCGTGAGCAGCGCCTTCTATATGGTGAAGGGCGACGTGGTGCTCACCTTCACCGACGGTGCGATCGTGCCGGATCCCAGCCCGGAGCAGCTCGCCGAGATCGCCCTTGCGGCGGCACGCGACCGACGCCGGATCGTCGGGGACGTGCCGCGCGTCGCCTTCCTCTCCTACAGCACGAAAGGCAGCGCGGAGGGGGTGCGGGTGGAGAAGGTGCGACGCGCCGTGGCGCGGTTTCGCGAGTTCGCCCCGGACGTGGCGTGCGACGGCGAGCTGCAGGGGGACGCGGCACTCGTGGCCGAGGTCGCGCGCCGCAAGGCGCCGGAGTCCCCGGTGGCGGGCCAGGCGAACGTGCTGGTGTTCCCCGATCTTGACAGCGGCAACATCGCCTACAAACTGGTGCAGCGGCTGGGCGGCTGGGACGCGCTCGGCCCGATCCTTCAGGGGATCGCCCGGCCGATCGCGGACCTGTCGCGCGGGGCGAGCGTGGAGGATATTGTGGACACGGCGGCGGTCACGGTTCTCCAAGCGGAGGGGTGAGATGGGGTTCTCGTTGAGCAAGGATCCGCGGGGCGTGGTCGTCGTCGGCGTCGACGGTCAACTGATCGTCGGCAATCGTCAGGAGCTGAAGCAGAAGGTGCTCGACGCCCTGGAAGGCGGGACGCGCCGCTTCGTCATCGACTTCACGAAGACGGGGTACATCGATTCCTCCGGTCTGGGCGTGCTCGTCTCCCTGTCGAAGAAGGTCCGGGAACAGGGCGGGGAGCTCCGCCTCGCGGGCCTGAACGAGGACCTCCAGACGCTCTTCGAACTCACCAAACTGGACACGCTGTTCGCCATCGCCAAAACGCCGGCGGAGGCGCTCGCCGCCTTCTAGCGTCGCTCGTGACCCCCCAGTTGCAGGTCGTCGTCCACCGGGCGGCTCGCGTGGAAAGTCCCGGAGCCGAGGTCGCGGTGTCCCTCTCGATCCCCAGCGACCTGGGGCTCGTCGGGGATGCCGTGGAGCTGGCGGCCCGCTATTGCGACACCGGGGTGCTCTCTCCCCGCAGGCTGCAGTTCAACCTCCGCACGGCCCTGGCGGAGGCCCTCGCCAACGCCATCGAGTACGGCAACCATCAGGATCCCGAGAAGCTGGTGCGGGTCGAGATCGCCTGCGGTCGCGAGGCGGTGCGGATCGCCGTGGCCGACGACGGCGCCGGGTTCGACCTGGGAGGCGTACCGGATCCCACGACGCCGGAGAACCTGGAGCGCGAGAACGGCCGCGGCCTGTACGTGCTGCGCCATCTCGTCGACCAGGTCGAATTCAACGAGCGGGGGAATCGCGTGTGTCTCGTCCTGCGGGCGGGTTGACCAAGCTCGAGCGCCTCCTGCCGGCGCTGGAGCAGCTGGTGGGAGCGAGCCTGGCGCTGCGCGTGTGGCGCGCGGACGGCGCGGCCGTGCGGCTGCTGACGGGCGCGCCGGTGTCCTGGGTGCCGCGGCTCCAGGAGGAGGGCGCCCGCCTCGACACGCCGGACGGACCTGCCTGGTTCGCGCCGCTGCCGGATCCAGGGCAGAGCAGGGGAGGCCCGGTACTGTGGCTCGAGATGCGCGGCCGCAAGGAGCCGGAGGCGGCGGCGCGGGAGTCCCTGGTCGAGTCCGTCGCCTGCCTCGTGGAAGCGGAGCGCGAGGCCGCGCAGGTTGCGGCCGAGTTGTCGGATCGCTACGAGGAGATCGACCTGGTCTACACCATCAGCGAGATCCTCGGACACACCATCCGTCTGGACGAGGCCGCCCGTCGCATTCTCCAGGAAGTGGCGACCGTCGTCGGCGCGCGGCGGGCCAGCCTGTTCGTCCTCGACCAGGACCGCCACGTGCTGCGGCTCGTCGCCGCCAAGGGCATGGTCACCCAGGAGGTGGACCCGATCGAGCTCGACGATCCGGTCTCGGTGACCGCGCGGGCGTTCCGCGACATGCGCATTCAGAGCAGCGATCCCGCCGAGCCTGAGCCGGCCGCGGCCCGCGGCCAGACCGGCCGGAGCTATCGCGGCCGGGCCTTCCTCGCCGTCCCGGTGATGTACGGTGCCCCCGGCGACCAGGCGCGGCCGATCGGCGTCATCAATCTGACCGACCGGCACGGGCCGGACCTGTTTTCGGCGGGGGATCGCAAGCTGGTCGCCGCGATCGCCAACCAGGTCGGGGCGGCCATCGAGAACGCACGCCTCGTGGCACGTGACCTCGGACAGCAACGGGTGCGCCGCGAGCTCGAGCTGGCGCACGATCTGCAGCTCAAGCTCCTGCCCTCGCCAGCGGTGCTGGGCACCAAGGCGGACCTGGCGGCCCGCTGCCGGCCGGCCGATTCGGTGGGCGGTGATTTCTACAATCTCCTGCGGCTGCATGGCGACCGCGTCGGCATCATGATCGGCGACGTTTCGAACCACGGCTTTGGCGCGGCGCTGATCATGGCGCTCGCGATGGCCGCCTCCGGGATTCACGCCGAATCGGCCGCCGCCCCGGCGCAGGTGCTCGGCAGTCTCGAGCAGTCGCTGGCCGCCGAGCTGGCGCGCACGGAGATGTATCTCTCGCTCTTCTACGCGGTGGTGGATCCTGCCGAGGGTGTCTGCTCCTATGCCAACGCGGGCCATCCGCACGCCTTCCTGGTCCGCGGCGCCACCGGCGAGGCCAAACGGCTGGAGGCCACGCGCACGCCGCTCGGTCTCGGCCCCGCCAGGCCCGCCGCCGACCGCAAGGAGCCGTGGAAGCGGCGCGAGGACATTCTCTGCCTTTTCACCGACGGCATCGCGGATGCGGTGGGGGAGCCGGGCCACCGTTTCGGCGAGGATCGCATCCTCGCCCACGTGCGGGCGCTGCGCACCCACCGCGCCCAGGAGATCCTCGAGGCGATCTTCGCCGACCTCGCCGCGTTCACCGGCGGCACCCCTTCCAGCGACGACCGGACGCTGCTGATCGCGAAGGTCTGAAGGGTGCCGCTGCCGCGCGCCCGGAAGTCCCTCGGGCAGCACTTCCTCACCGATCCGCGCATCCTCGAGCGCATCGTCGCGGCGCTCGCCCCCGCACCCGGCGACCTCGTCGTGGAGATCGGCGCCGGTACCGGCACGCTGACCCGGGTCCTCGCGTCCCGCGTGGGACAGGTGGTCGCGATCGAGAAGGACCGGCGGCTGGCGGCGGAATGCGGATGGCGGATGGCGGATGGCGGATGGCACAACGTGCACATCGTTAATGGTGACGCACTCACGCTCGATTGGAGTCGTCTCGCTCCGCAATCCTCCATCCGCAATCCGCCCTTCAAGGTTTGTGGCAACATCCCCTACAACCTCACCTCGCCGCTGCTCGATCGGGTCGTGACGCTTCACCCCGCTCCGGAGTGCGTCGTCTTTCTGGTGCAGGCGGAGGTGGCCGATCGCCTGGGCGCCGCTCCGGGCTCGAAAGCGTACGGCGGGCTCTCGGTCGGCATCCAGTCGCAGTACGGGGTCGAGAAGCTGTTCACGGTGCGCGCGGGAGCCTTCACACCGCCGCCCCGCGTGCACAGCGCCGTGATCCGGCTGCGGCCGCGGGCCGCGCCGCTGGTCGAGCCGGCGGAAATCGCGCCGTTCCGAACCTTCGTGACCGCCTGTTTCAGCCGGCGGCGCAAGCAGCTGGGGACCAGTATGCGCTCGATTCGGGGGGGGCTCCCGGCCGAGATCGATGCGGGACTCCGTGGTCTCGGCATCGATCCCGCAGCCCGTGCCGAAACCCTGGCGCCTGAGGTGTTCGTGCGGCTGTGGCGCTGGGTCCTTGCGTCAAAGGGGCCGATTGTGAAATAATTCACAATGCGGAAGATCTCCGACTCGACCGTGCGACGCCTGGCATTCTACCTGCGGTTTCTCGAGCAGTCGGCGGCGCAACAGGTGACCACCATCAGCTCCGCCGAATTGGCCCGGCGCGGCGGCACGACCTCGGCGCAGGTGCGCAAGGACCTCTCGTTCTTCGGATCGTTCGGCAAGCGTGGGCTGGGATATTCGGTGTCTGAGCTCACGGCGCGCATCCGCGAGATCCTGGGGCTCAAGCGCCCGCACCGGGTGGTGCTGGTGGGGGCGGGGAAGATGGGCGGGGCGCTGCTGCACTATCGCGGTTTTCGACAGCACGGCTTCGACGTGGTCGCGATATACGACAAGGACCCGCGCAAGATCGGCACGCGCGCCGACGGCCTCATGGTGCGGGACGTGCGCCAGCTCGAGGCCGATCTCAAGAAAGAGCCCCCCGACATCGCCATTCTGGTGACTCCGGCCGAAGCGGCGCAGGAGGTCACCGATCGGCTGGTGCGCGCCGGCGTGAAGGCGATCCTCAATTTCGCTCCCGTGTCGCTCGCGGTCCCCACCGACGTCGCGGTGCAGAGCGTGAACATGGCGCTGGAGCTCGAAACCTTGAGCTACGCGCTGGCGAACCGCTAGCCGATCCACGATCCGAAATCCGCAATCGGCAATCGCAGTTAGATTTCTCCGCCCTATGCCCCGCGTTCACGTCACCTCCGAGATCGGCCCGCTGCGGCAGGTGCTGGTCCACACGCCGGGGAACGAGCTGACGGCCGTCACGCCCGGGAACCGGGAAGACTACCTCTACGACGACATCATCGATCTCGAGCTCGCGCAACGCGAGCACCGGCGCCTTGTGGCGGTGCTGGAGCGCTTTTGCGATGTGTTCGAGGTCCGGGACCTGCTGACCGAGATCGTGGGGCGGCCCGATGTGCGCGACTTCCTCGTGACCCGGGCGCTGGAGGTCGTACCTTCCGACGCCCTCGCCAAGCGCCTCGCCGCCCTCTCGGCGGAGGAGCTGGTCACCTTGATGATCGAAGGAACGCACGAGGAGGCCGGGCCGATCGCGCGGGCGCTCAACGAGGTCGGCTACGCGTTGCCGCCGCTGCCGAATCTGTTCTTCACCCGCGACGTGGGGATCGTCATCGGGGAGCACGCTGTGATCGGGTCGATGCGCTACGGCGTGCGGTGGACCGAGGAGATGCTCGTCAAGGCGCTGTTTCGTTACCACGAGAAGCTGGACAACGCCGGCATTCTCTACGACGGCTCGGAAGAGCGGCGCCACACCTACACCCTGGAAGGCGGCGACGTCCACCCGTTACGCCCTGACCTGCTGGTGCTCGGCTTCAGCGAGCGCTCCAGCCCGGCTGCGCTGGACCAGCTGTGCGAGCTGGCCTTCGAGAAATGCGGGGTCACCGACGTGATCGTCGTCGTGCTCCCCAACGAGCGCACGGCGATCCACCTCGACATGATCTTCACCCAGATCGACCGCGAGAGTTGCGTCGTCTACCCGCCGTTCTTCGTGGGTCCCGAGCGCCTCGCCGTACTGCACCGCCGCCGCCGCTCGAAGGGGGTCAAGGAGATCCCCAACTTCTTCGCCGCGATGCAGGCAGTGGACTTGCCGCTCGAGCCTGTGTTCTGCGGCGGCAACTCCCGGTCGGTGCAGGAGCGGGAGCAGTGGTCCTCGGCGTGCAATTTCTTCACCATCCGGCCGGGCGTCGCCCTCACGTACGCCCGTAACGAAGCGACCTTGCGCGAGCTGGAGCACGCCGGCTATCGCGTCGTCACGGCGGTGAACCTGCTGACCGGCGAGGAATGGCTGGAAGAAGGGGATCGGGGCGTGATCACGATCGAAGGCAGCGAGCTGGTGCGCGGCGGCGGGGGACCGAGGTGCATGACGTTGCCGCTGCGGAGAGACGATCTGTGATCTGAACGTGCTCCACACGACATTCTCGGTCGGCCGCTTGCGCTGCCATCTGTTGGAGACGGGCCGCCAGCATCTCGACGGCGGGGCGATGTTCGGAGTCGTGCCGAAGCCCTTGTGGGAGCGGCGCATTCCTCCCGATGCCAGGAACAGGATTCCGCTGGCCCTCCGCTGTCTCCTGGTGGAGCACGACGACGGCCTGGTGCTCGTGGATACCGGGATCGGCGACAAGGACGATGCCAAGTTCCGGGAGATCTACGGCGTCGACAACCTCGCGGCGGACGGCCGTACCCGTCTCGAGGAGGCGTTGGCGACGCTGGGGCACGGCGTGGACGACGTGCGCTGGGTCGTCAATACGCACCTGCACTTCGACCATGCGGGGGGCGACACGCGCCGGGACCCCTCGGGTGAGTTGCGGCCAACATTTCCGCGCGCGCGTTACGTCGTTCAGCGGGGGGAGCTGGAGTTCGCCCGCCACACGAACGAGCGGACGGCGGGCAGCTACCTCCCCGCGAACATCGCCGGCATCGACTTTCAGCTGCTGGACGGCGAGGCCGAGGTGTTGCCCGGGATCCGCTGCCTCCCCACCCCGGGACACGTGCCTTTCCACCAGTCCGTGTTGATCGAAAGCGGGGGCGAGCGGGCCTGTTTCCTGGCCGATCTCGTCCCCACATCCGCCCATCTGCCGCTCCCCTGGATCATGGGCTACGACCTGGAGCCCCTGGTGACCCTGGAAACTCGGCGCCGGCTGTACGGGCGAGCCGAGGCCGAAGCGTGGCGCCTGTGTTTCGAGCACGACCCGGTGGTGGCGGCGGGGCGGCTGGTGCGTGAAGGCAAGGGGTTCGGCCTTGTGGACACCGTGGCCGCGGCATAGCTTGGTTGCGCTGTGACAAGCGGGCGCCGCAGGCGCCCCACCTCCAGGCCGCCGCGGGGCAGGGTCCGCGACGCGCTCCAGGGTTCCGACCGATGCAGCTCTCAGCCATCGGCCGTCAGCCATCCGGCGCTGGTGCGCCGACGGCTGAACGCTGATGGCTGACTGCTCGCCAAGAGCGGATTCCGGGGCGACTGGAGTCCGCGTTTTCATTTAGGAGGAGAACCACCACCTGCCAATCGAAAGCAGCATTCCGAGCAAACAGCCGCGGACTCGGATCAACCGGATGATCCGCATCAGCCCGGTACGGGTGATCGCGGATGACGGCGCACAGTTGGGCGTGTTGTCCATCGACGAGGCGCTGGCAGCGGCGCAGGAACGCGGGTTGGACCTGGTGGAAGTGGCACCGACGGCCCGACCGCCCGTGGTCAAGATCATGGACTACGGCAAGTTCAAGTTCGAGCAGGCGAAAGCGGCGCGTGCGGCGAAGAAGAAGCAGCACGTGATTCACCTGAAGGAAGTCAAATACCGACCTGGCATCGACGAGCATGATTTCGCGTTCAAGACGCGGCACGCGCGTGAGTTCCTGGTGGCCGGCAACAAGGTCAAGGTGACGATGATGTACCGGGGCCGGCAGATGGCCCACATCGAGCTGGGACGGGAAGTGCTCGATCGGGTGGCCGCTGAGCTCAAGGATATCGGGAAGATCGAAGCGGAGCCGCGGCTGGAAGGCCGCAACATGTCGATGGTGCTGGCGCCAAAATAGGGATTGGGAACATGCCGAAGATGAAAACCAAACGCGCCCTGCGGAAGCGGGTGCGGCTCACCGGCTCGGGACGGCTGCGCCGTCACCGGGCGATGAAGAGTCACATTCTCACCAAGAAGCATCCCAAGCGGAAGCGTCACCTGCGCAAGGGGACGCTGGTCGCGCACGCCGACGAACGCCGCCTCAAGCGGCTCCTCTCGGCCTAAGGAGACCGCCCATGCCTCGGGTCAAGAGCAACGTCGCGCGCCTGAAGCGCAAGAACAAGGTCATGAAGCTCGCCAAGGGCTATTTCGGCGGGCGCAGCAAGCTGTGGAAGGCCGCCAAGGAATCGGTGGAGCGTGCGCAGAAATACGCCTACCGGGACCGTCGCCGCAAGAAAGGTGACTTTCGCCGGCTCTGGATCACGCGCATCAACGCGGCCGCCCGCTTGCACGAGCTGTCCTACAGCCGCCTCATGAGCGGCCTGCGGCGCGCCGGGGTGGAGATCAACCGCAAGGTGCTCGCCGATCTCGCGGTGCGGGATCCCGGGGCGTTTGAGCAGCTGGCGGAGGTCGCGAAGAAGGCGCTCTGACCATGCGCGACCTCCTCGCGCGCCTCGACGGCCTGCGGGAGCGTCTGCGCGAGATTCCCCAGGCGGACGAGCGCCGGCTCCAGGATCTCCGCAACGAAATCCTGGGTCGCAAGAACGGCGCCCTCACCGAAATCCTCAAGGCCCTCCCGGCCCTCGATCCCGAGGCCCGGAAGAGCGTCGGCGGGGCGGCGAACGCCCTCAAGCGCGAGCTCGAGCAGGCGATGGACGCGCGCGCGGCCGCACTGGCCCAGGCAGGCCGTGCCCTGGGGGACGTCGACCCCACCATGCCCGGCCGCGACCAGTGGCGCGGCGGCCTCCATATCGTCACGCAGGTCGTGGATGAGATCTGCGACATATTCCGGGAGCTCGGGCTGACCCGCGCCGTGGGACCCGAGATCGAGAGCGAGCGCAACAATTTCTACGCGCTGAATTTTCCGCATGACCACCCGGCGCTCGACTCGCAGGACTCGTTCTACGTCACCGACGACCTGCTGCTGCGCACCCATACCTCTCCGGTGCAGATCCGGACCATGGAGGCTTACCGCCCGCCGATCCGGGTCGTGATCCCCGGGCAGGTCTATCGCCGGGATCCGTTCGACGCGTCGCACGCACCAGTGTTCGAGCAGATCGAAGGCCTCGTGGTGGACGAGGGCATCTCGTTCGTGGATCTGAAGGCGACCCTGAGCCACTTCGCCCGGCGCATCTTCGCGGCGGACACCGTGGTCCGGTTCCATCCGTCGTACTTCCCGTTCACGGAGCCGTCGGCGGACATGAGCGTCCGCTGCACCGTGTGCGGCGGCAGCGGCTGCCCCACCTGCAAGCACTCGGGGTGGATGGAGATTCTGGGCAGCGGAATGGTGCATCCGGCCGTGCTCGAGAACTGCGGCATCGACCCCGAGCGCTACACCGGATTCGCCTTCGGCATGGGGCCGGCCCGCATCGCGATGCTCCGCTACGGCATCGCCGACATCCGCCTGTTCTCCGAGGGCGACGTCCGGTTCCTGACGCAGTTCGCGCGGGGGATCCGGTGAACCTCAGCCGCCGCTGGCTGGAAGCGCTGCTGGGCCGACCGCTCGATGCGGCGCAGGTGGAACAGCTCCTCACGGCCCACTGCTGCCCGGTCGAGGGAATCGAGCCGATCCACGGCGACCTGGGCGGCGTGCTCGTGGCCCGGGTGCTCGAGGTGAAGGCGCATCCCAACGCCGATCGGCTGCGGCTCTGCCTGGTGGACGCCGGCAGCGGCGCCGGGCCGCTCGAAGTCGTGTGCGGGGCGCCCAACGTGGAGGCGGGGAAGCGCTATCCGTTCGCTCCGGTGGGCACCACGCTTCCGGGCGGCGTCAAGCTGGAGCGCCGCAAGATCCGCGGCGTCGTCTCGAACGGCATGCTGTGCTCGGCGCGGGAGCTGGGGCTGGGGCAGGACCAGGACGGCATCCTCGAGCTCCAGACCGAGGCGGCGCCCGGCACGCCCCTTCTCGATGCCGTGCCTGTCGGCGACGATCGGATTCTGCTCGAGGTCTACGCCAACCGCCCCGATCTCCTGTGCCACAAGGGCGTCGCCCGCGAGCTGGCCGCGGCGCTCGGCGGTGCCGTCAAGCTCCCGGCCTTTCCGGGCGCTCCGACCACCCCTGCCTATCCGCCTATCCGGCGATCCGACCGGGAGGGCGTCGTGGACGGAGTCGAGGTCCGTCTCGAGGACCCCGAAGGCGCGCCGCGCTACATGATCGCGGTCATCCGGGGGGTGCGGGTGGGGCCGAGCCCCGCGTGGCTGGCGGACCGGCTCGGCGCGATCGGGCAACGCTCCATCAACAACGTGGTGGACGCGACCAACTACATCCTGTTCGAGCTGAACCAGCCGCTGCACGCGTTCGATCTCGCCCGGCTACGCGGTCCGGCGGTGGTCGTCCGCCGCGCGCACCACAATGAGAGAATTGTCACGCTGGACGGTGTGGAGCGCACGCTCACCCCCGAGATGACCGCCATTTGCGATGCGGAGCGGCCGACGATCGTGGCGGGAGTGATGGGCAGCGCCGAGTCCGAGGTGTCCGATTCCACCGCCGATCTCGTGCTCGAGTGCGCCTGGTTTAAGCCGACGCGCATCCGGCGCACGCGCCGCTCACTCGGTCTCTCGAGCGAGTCGAGCTACCGCTTCGAGCGGGGCATCGACGTGCTGGGGATGCCCGACGCGCTGCGACGGGCCATCGAGCTGATCGTCGCGGTCGCTGGCGGGACGGTGCGCGAGGCCCCGCTCGACCTCTGGCCCGAGCCGCAGCAGTCACGCAGCGTTTTCCTGAGGCCCGAGCGGGCGGAGCGGCTGCTCGGTGTCCCCGTGCCGCGCCCCGAGGTCGAGCGGCTGCTCACGAGCGTGGGCTTCGTGGTCGCCCCGAAGGAAGGCCGCTTCGCGGTCCAGGTGCCCGGGTGGCGACCGGACGTGACGGCCGAGGTCGACCTGATCGAAGAGATCGCGCGGCTCAAGGGATACGATGCCTTCCCCGACGAGCTGCGTCCCTATCGCCTCGGCACAGTCCCCGATGCCCCCTCCGAGCGTGTGGTGAGCCGCCTGCGCGAGCAGATGGCCCGAGCCGGGTTTCTCGAGACGCGCACCTCGCCGCTCGGAACGCAGGAGTCCGACCATTCGGTGGCCCTGCGGAACCCCCTGTCGGCCGCGGAGGGCTACCTGCGCGCCAACCTGCTCCCCGCGTTGGTGCGGCGGGTGGAGCGCAACTGGAGCG
>DATGDE010000288.1:0-22291 GCA_035311125.1 Gemmatimonadales bacterium | reverse complement strand
AACCCGGGGAAATAACGGCTCCAGCCGGGCGCGAGTTTGGGTGATGGGCCGGTGGCGGTCGGGTTCGGCATCGGCACGCCGGCGCAGGCGGCGCAGGCGGCCCGCTGGGCGGACGGCGTCGTGGTCGGCAGCGCCCTGGTGGACGCGCTGGGGACCGGCGGCGTGCCGGCCGTGGAGCGGCTGGTCGCGGGCCTCGCGGGGGCGCTGCGCCGGCGCGGAGGGGAAGCGGCATGACCTACCAGCGCTTCGTCGGGCTCTATGGCCGCGGGCTGGCGACGATGGGGGTGATGCTCCCGATCGCCGTCCTGAGCGCGGACCGGCGCTGGCTGCATCAGTGGATCGAGATCCTGGTCATGCTCGTTGCCTGTACCGCGCTGCGCGCCCAGACGGTGCGGCTCTCCAAGTTCTCCTACCTCAATCAGACGGCTCTGGTGAGCCTGGCGGGCAGTCTGCTCGTGGGCCTGCCGGGCACGCTGCTGGCGCTGGCGATCGGCACGCTGGCGGCGGACTGGGTGTGGCACCGCAAGACGGTGTGGGCCGCGGCGGTCAACTACGGACGCGAGGCGACCGCTCTCAGCGCCTCCTACGGCATCTACGCCGGCATCCTGGCGATCTCGGGGGTATCGGATCCCGGCCTGCACGTGGCCGCGATCCCGGCGGTGTTCTTCTTCGCGCTGACCTATTTCCTGTTCGGGCGCCTGCTCTTCTATCTGAGTCTGCTGGTGCGTGGCAAGCTCGAGGAGAGCGAGCGGCTGCTCATCATCCGCTACGAAGTGATCTGGTATTTCGCCACGATGGCGGCGGCGACGACGGTGGTCGGCGCCGTGCTCAGCTGGCCGCCGGTGACGTGGCTGTTCGTGGCCGCGGGACTGGTGGCGCTGGGGCAGCTGTTGAAGCAGATGCTCGAGGAGGCCATCTCGGCGGAGGAGTTGAACAAGATCCACGCGATCGAATCGGTGATCACGAGCAACATCAGCCTGCACGATTCCTTCCAGCGCATCGAGCGCCTGGCGCACCGGCTCGTGGACTGGGGCGATCTGCGCATCTACCGGCGCGCCGACGACGGGCTGCGTCTCGCCTACCGCAGCGCGATCGGCCGGCCAGACCGGGAAGAGCCCACCGCGGACGTGGCCGCGCTGCGCGGGCAGGTCGTGGCCAACGGGGAGACGCAGGTGATCAACGACGCGCTGCGCGACCAGCGGGTGGCCGACCTGCCCGAGCACATCCAGAGCCTGGTGCTGGTGCCGCTCAAATTCGGCGACGTGGTAATCGGGACGCTGGAGCTCGAGCATCACAAGCGGCACGCCTACCGGCGCAAGGACATCGTCACGATCGCCACGTTCGCCAACCAGCTGGCCACGGCGATCCACATCAACGACCTGCGGCGCCCCATCGTGGAAACGCTGGATCGCATGACGCAACAGCTCGGCACCATCGGGCAGGCTGCGACCTCGCTGCGCGACGTGTCGCGCGCGGTGGTGGCGTCGACCGAGGCGATCCGGAGCGCCGCCGCCATCGAGGAGGCCGAAGTGACGGGCGGGCTCGAGGCCACCGACACGCTGGCGCAGGTCTCGCGTCGGGTGGTCGAGGACGGGGCGGAAGCGGCCCAGGCCTCGACCGCCGCGAGCGACGCGGCGAGTCGCAACCGCGAGCGGGTGAAGGACGCGCTGGAGCGGCTCGTCACGTTGAAGGCGTTCGTCGGCGAAAGCTCCGGGAAGGTGCAGCAGCTCGGGGTCATGAGCCGGCGCATCACGGGGTTCATCGCCTCGATCCGCGAGTTCTCCGACATGACCAACCTGCTGGCGTTGAACGCGGCGATCGAGGCGGCGCGCGCGGGCCGACACGGCAGGGGCTTTGCCGTGGTGGCGGAAGAAGTGCGGCGGCTGGCCGAGCAGAGCGCGGACGCTGCGGCCGAGGCGGGAGAGCTGGTGGCCGACATCCACCGTCAGGTGGGAGAGGTCGTCGAGCAGATGCGACGCGGGCAGGTGAACGTGGCGGGCGTCGAGGACCTGTCGTCCGACGCGCTCGAGGCGCTCGAGGCGATCGTGCGGGCGACGGCCGAGGCGACGGCGCACGCGCAGCGGATCGCGGCGGCCGCCGGGGAGCAGGACGACGCATTTGGCAAGTTGCGCCAGCGCATCAGCGCCGTCGCCGCCATCTCGCTGCAGAACCGCGCCGAGGCCGAGGGTGTGACGGCGCGCGCGGGCGAGGCGGCGCAGGGACTCGGCAATCTGGAGGCGGCGGCGCGCGACCTGGAGGAGGTGGCCTCCCGCCTCCGCGAGTTGACCCGCGGCTTTGCCAGCCTCGACTAGCCCACTAGCATTCCCTCCATGCGACGGCTCGAGCGAGTGTACGTGGCCCTGGGGTCCAACATGGGTGCCCGTGAAGCACACCTGGCCTACGCCCGCCTCCGGTTGTCCACTCTGCCGCATACCCATCTCGTGGCTGTCTCCCAGGTCGAGGAGACGGCGCCGATCGGCCCGGCGGGGCAGGGCCCGTACCTCAATCAGATGGTCCTGCTCGTGACGGCGCTGGAGCCGCAGGAGCTGCTGGAGCACTGCAGCGCCATCGAGACCCAGCGCGGGCGGGAACGACGCGAGCGGTGGGGCGCCCGCACGCTCGACCTCGACATCGTGCGGTTCGGTGACCGCACCATCGCGTCCCCCGACCTCACGATCCCGCATCCCGAGCTGCCCAACCGCGACTTCTGGCGCCGCGAGCTGGCCGAGCTCGACCTTCTCGCTCCGCAGCGCGCGTGACCGACGCGGCCCGGCCCGTCACGACTCACGAGCTGTTGCGTCTCAAGGCGCAGCACGTCCCGATCGTCATGTTGACCTGCTACGACGCGTTGTTCGCGCGGCTGCTGGACGCCGCCGGCGTGGACGTGCTCCTCGTGGGCGATTCGGTGAACCAGGTGCTCGCCGGCGCCGAGACGACGCTCTCGGCCACCCTCGAGCAGATGCTGTACCACACGCGGATGGTGCGCCGCGGCGCGCAGCGCGCCATGGTCGTGTGCGACATGCCGTTCCTGACTTATCAGGTCACCAGGGAGGAAGCGATCCGGAATGCCGGCCGCGTCATGGCGGAAACTGCCTGCCAGGCGGTGAAGCTCGAGGGCGGGGTGCGGATCGCGCCGACGGTGCAGGCGCTCGTGGAGATCGGCATTCCCGTGATGGGCCACATCGGGCTCACGCCCCAATCAGTGCACGCGCTGGGCGGCTACCGTGTGCAGGGTCGGGACGACGTGGCGGCGCAGCGCCTCCGGGACGACGCCCGGGCGCTCGAGGAGGCCGGGGCGTTCGCGGTCGTGCTGGAGCTCGTGCCCAGCCCGCTCGCCGGGGAGATCACGAAATCCCTGACGATCCCGACCATCGGCATCGGCGCGGGACCATCGTGCGACGGCCAGGTGCTCGTGCTGCACGACATGCTGGGGTTGAACGACCGCTTCAGCGCCAAGTTCGTCAAACGCTACGCGTCGCTGGCCGACGACGTGCGCGCGGCGGTGACGGCGTTCAGCGCCGAGGTCCGGGACGGGCGGTACCCGGACGCCGGCCACGCCTTCGATCGCTGATTCCGCTCGGCGTGCACGAAGTCACCGGGCGGGCGGAGATGCGGTCCTGGTCGCGGCGGGAGCGGTCCCGCGGGCGCCGCATCGCGTTCGTCCCGACCATGGGGTTCCTGCACGAGGGACACCTGCGGCTCGTCGATCGCGCCCGCGAGCTGGGCGACGCGGTCGTCCTCAGCATCTTCGTCAATCCGCTGCAGTTCGGCCCCACCGAGGACTTCGCGCGCTACCCGCGCGACCTCGACCGGGATCGCGCGCTCGCCGAGGGGCGGGGAGTGGATTGCGTCTTCAGTCCCACGGCATCGGAGATGTATCCCGCCGAACCGCTGGTGCGCGTGGCGCCCGGTCCCATGGCGGAATCGCTCGAAGGGGCCGCCCGGCCGGGGCACTTCGCGGGGGTCCTCACCGTCGTGGCCAAGTTGTTCCATCAGGTGGAGCCGGACGTCGCGGTGTTCGGCCGCAAGGACTATCAGCAGGCGATGCTGGTGCGCCAGATGGTGCGCGACCTGGACTTCCCGCTCGAGATCGAGGTGGCTCCCACGGTGCGCGAGCTCGACGGCCTGGCGCTGTCCTCCCGCAACGCGTACTTGACTCCCGACCAGCGCCGGTCGGCCATCGTGCTGTTCCGCTCGCTGCGCGAAGTCGAGCGCGCCTGGCGCGTGGGCGAAGCTGATCCCGCGGCACTGCAGCGCAAGGGACTGGAGACGCTGGTCGCGCCGGACGTCCATCCCGAGTACTTCGCGCTGGTCGACGCCGGCCTGGCGCCGGTCGATCGAGTCACCCAGACGACAGTCGCCCTCGTGGCGGCGCGCGTCGGCACCACCCGGCTGATCGACAACATGGCCTTCGGCGAGGGCGTCGGCGCCGATCCCACCGTGCGCGGCTGACATGCTGCCGGCCTGGGCCGTCGTCAGCGCTGAGCGCCGTGGGCATGTCGAGCGCGTCGCCGCCTTGCTCGCGGAATGGGCGACGGCTCTCACCGTACCCGTCGTGGAAGCGGAGCGCTGGCAACGCGCGGCCTGGCTGCACGACGCGCTGCGCGACGCACCCGCCGCCACCGAGCTCGACCATGGACCGCTGTGCGCGGACCGGCTGGTGAGGGAAGGAGAGCGGGACCAGGGCGTACTCGACGCCGTGCGTTACCACACGCTCGGCTACGCAGGGTGGGACGACGTCGGACGGATGCTGTATCTCGCCGACTACCTCGAGCCGGGCCGCCGTTTCGACGCTGCGGCGCGCGCCGCCCTGCGCGCCCGCATGCCGGCGGAACGGGATGTCGTGCTGCGCGAGGTGACCTGCCGCCGGATCGAATGGATCGTGCGATCGGCGTGGGAGCTGAAACCCGAAACGGTGGCCTTCTGGAACGCGCTCGTCTCGGCCTGATCGTCGGGCTCTTCGCCTGCGCGGCCTGCCATCGGGACGAGGCGAAACCCGCGTTCCCGGTGCCGGGCGAGGACGGCCCGCACGTCGTCGTCGAGGTGCTCAACACCACCGGACGGGCCGGGTTGGCCCGGATCGGCACGCGGGTGCTGCGCCAGGCGGGGATCGACGTCGTGAGCTACGGTAGCGCGTCACCCCTGCCCGAACACACCGATACCACCAGGATTCTGGTGCGGCGGGGAAACCGTACGGCGGGCGAGCGTGTGCGGCGCGCGCTGCAGGTGGGGACGGTGCTGGTACAGCCCGATTCGACCAGGCTAGTCGACGTGAGCGTGCTGCTCGGCGCGGACTTTGCCGCCCGGGCGCCCTTCGACTTCCACCCGTAGCTGCCCGCAGGCGGCGCTGATGTCCAGCCCGCGACTGCGGCGCAGGACCGCCTCGATTCCCCGCTCGCGCAGCCGTCGCTCGAATGCCAGCATCTGCGGGCGCGGGCTGGGGGTGAGATCCGGGGCCCCGCCCGGGTGCAGCGGCAGCAGATTCACGTGCGCCGCCAGCGGGCCGGCGATCTGCGCGAGCGCGTCCGCGGCCTCGAGCGAGTCGTTCTTCCCGCCGATCAGCACGTACTCGAGCGTCACCCGGCGCCGAAACTGCCGCAGCGCCCGCAGCACCTCGGGGAGCGGGTACTTCTTCTCGATCGGCATCAGCGACTGGCGCAGCGGGCCGGTCGCGGCGTGGAGCGACAGGGCCAGCCGGAACTGCTCGGGGCGCGCCGCAAAGCGGGCGAGGCTGGGCAGGATGCCGACGGTGGACAGCGTGATGTGCCGGGCGCCGATGCCGCAGCCGTCCCGCTGGTTCAGGATGGTGAGCGCGATGTCCACCGCTTCCCAGTTGAGCAGCGGCTCTCCCATGCCCATGAAGACCACGTTGGTGGGACGCTTGTCCTCGCCCAGGAGCACCACCGCGCGTACCTGACCCGCGATCTCCCCAGGAGTGAGATTGCGGCGCCAGCCCATCCGTCCCGTGGCGCAGAACACGCAACCCAGCGCGCAGCCGACCTGCGAGGAGATGCACAACGTGCGACGCGTCCCCTCCGGAATGAGCACCGATTCGATCGCCTCGCCGTCGGCCAGCCGCCAGAGGAACTTCTCGGTCCCGTCGCGGGACACCTGATGCGCGGCGAGCGTCAGCCGTGGCAGGGGGAAGTCGGCCTCGAGCGCGGCGCGCAACGGCGCCGGGAGCTCGGTCGCATCGTGCCAGGTCGCCACCGGACGCTGCCACAGCCGCGGCATGATCTGGCGCAGGCGGTAGGCGGGCTCGCCGCGCCGCTCGAGCCACTCGGCGAGGCAAGGCGCCGCGTCGGCGGGGGTGAGCGAGAGCAGGTCGGTCACTTACGTCGTGCCTCGAGACCGACGCGGAACGTGGAACCCAGATCGGAGACCCCGCCGTCCCGTGCGAGCGACAGGCGATAGCGGCCGACGGCGATGCGAATGCCGGCCGCACTGCGCCAGGCGGCGTTCCCGTAGCTCGATTCGCGCGCGATGATCGCATCGCAGGACACCGACGATCCGACGTCGAGTCCGGCGCCGAGTTGCTGATCGGCTCCGCCGAGGTGACCGAACGCGAGGCCGTAGCGCGCCACCAGCGTGCCGCCGGTACTGCCCCAGAGCGTGCCGCGCCAGGCGCGAACCTGCAGGCCGAGATTGACGTCCTGCGCCGGATCGCTCCCGAGACGCCGCAACCCTCTCGTGCCTGCGGCGATGCGGATCCTGTCCTGCCACAACGACCGCGATACTCCGAGGTCGACGGTCCAGCGGTGCGTGTAGGTGTCGTCGAGGCGCGTGTCGTGGTAGGTGAGCGCCGCTCCTACCGTCGTGGCGGCAAACGCCTGGGCCCAGGTGAGCCCGGCGCTCTGCGTGTAGAAGGGGATCGTCGTCCCGGCTGGGTCAGGACTGTCGATGGTGCGCACGAGGTCTCCCAATCCCATCCGGCCGTAGACGAATCCCAGCGAGCCCACATGGCGCAGCGAAACGCGGACGCCGCCGATCAGACCGGTGGCGCCGACTGCGGCCGGTGTCTGGATCAGGTCCAGTCCGACCTGCCCAGCCCCCGCGGACGCTTGCGCCGGATTCCAGTACGAAGCGGCGACCCCCGTCGCGAGTGCGGCCGGCACCGGGATGGTGGCCGCCGCCAGACGCCACAGCTCGCTCCCCGCACCGGCCTGGCCCATGAGCCCCTGGGCGGGCAGGGTACAGGCGAGCAGCAGCAGAAAGCGACGGAATGGCGGCATCGAGAGGGGCTCGAAGTGATGTGGCGTTGTGCGCCCAACTTAACTACATTCAACGGCTTACGCCACTTACGGAACGCCGTGCGCCTGACCGACCTGCTGACTCCCGACCGGATCCGGATCCCCCTCCGGGCAAGCGACAAGGAGGGGGTGCTGCGGGAGTTAGCCGGTCTGCTGCTGCCGGGAGACGGAGCACAGGAGGAGGAACTGCTGGCAGCGATCCTGGAGCGGGAACGGCAGTTCCCCACCGGGATCGGCCATGGGGTCGCCGTGCCGCACGGGCGAACGCCGGCCATGGCGGCACTGGGCATCGTAGCAGGTACGAGCCCGAGTCCGGTGCGCTATGAGACCATCGATGGGCAGCCGGTGCGGGTGTTCTTCATGGTCGCGGGTCCGGAGTCGTTGGCGGGGGCGCACGTGAAGGCGTTGAGCCGGATATCGAGGCTGGTACGACACGAGGGAGTCCGGGCCAAGCTGCTGGCCGCCCGGACGCCGCAGGAGTTCTATCACGCCATTTCCGAGGCGGAGGGAGCATAAAGAGTGAGCGGGACGCTGTGGCGGACGCATCGGTGCGGCGCGTTGCGCCGGACGGAAGTCGGGCAGACGGTACGGTTGGGTGGCTGGGTGCACCGGCGCCGCGATCTGGGCGGGATCGTGTTTCTCGACCTGCGGGACCGCGACGGTCTGGTGCAGGTAGCGATCGGTCCGGCCTGGGCGGCCGCCGACGCCATTACGGCTGCCCAGACGGCCGGCGTCGAGTCCGTGGTCGTCGTGGAAGGCGAAGTCGTCGCGCGCCCACCGAACATGCAGAACCCCGAGCTCGCGACCGGCGAGATCGAGGTGCACGCCCGGTCGGTAAAGGTGGTCGGGGCGGCCGACACCCCGGCGATTCCGGTGGCACGCGGCAAGGGAGAGGAGCTTCCGGCCGAAGAGCTGCGGCTGAAGTACCGCCATCTGGATCTGCGACGGCCCGAGCTCCAGGCGAACCTCGTGCTGCGCCACCGGCTGCTGCAGCGGGCGCGGCGCACGCTTACCGACCTCGGGTTCCTCGAGATCGAAACGCCGATTCTCACCAAGCCGACCCCCGAGGGCGCGCGCGACTATCTCGTTCCCTCGCGCGTGCATGCGGGGGAGTTCTATGCCCTGCCGCAGTCGCCCCAGATCTACAAGCAGCTGCTCATGGTGTCGGGGTTCGACCGCTACTTCCAGCTGGCGCGCTGCTTTCGCGACGAGGACCTGCGCAACGACCGGCAACCGGAATTCACGCAGATCGACATCGAGGCGTCCTTCGTCGGCCAGGACGATGTGATCGGTTTCGTGGAGACGGTACTGGTGGCGTTGTGGGAGGAATGCGGGCACTCCATCCCGCGGCCGTTTCCGCGGATCGCGTGGAAGGACGCGATGGAGCGCTACGGGACCGACAAGCCCGATCTGCGGTACGAGCTGGAAATCGCCGACTGGACGGCGGCGGTGCGACCGCTCGGGGTGCCGTTCTTCGCCGCCGCGGGGAACGACGGCGTGCGGGTTCGCGGCCTCGCCGTGCGGGGCGGCGGCGCCCTGTCCCGCAAGGACGTGGACCAGCTCGCCGCGGCGGCCAAGCACTTGGGTGGAGCCGGGCTGGCGTGGGTCAAACGGCAGGGAGCGGAGCTCGCGGGGTCGGTCGCGAAGCAGTTCACCGTGGAGGCGCTGGGTCGCCTGGGGGTCGGCGACGGTGATGCGGCGCTGATGACCGTCGGCCCCGACCGCGTGACGTCGCCGGTGCTCGATCGGGTGCGCCAGGACGTGCTGCGGCGGCTGGGCGCGGCGCCGCGCACGGTGCACGCATTCTGCTGGGTGGTGGACTTTCCGCTGTTCGAGCCGGACCCGGAGACGGGCGCTCCGGTGTTCGCGCACCATCCCTTCACGTCGCCGCACCCCGACGACGTGGCGAAGCTCGACCACGAGCCGTTCGCCTGTCGCGCGCTGCACTACGACGCGGTCTACAACGGCAACGAGCTCGGCTCGGGCTCGATCCGCATCACCGATCCGGCGGTGCAGCGGAGGGTATTCGACCATCTGGGGCTGACGCGCGAGGAGGCCGAGGCGCGGTTCGGCTTCCTGCTCGGCGCCCTGGCGGCGGGCGCGCCGCCGCACGGCGGGTTCGCCGTGGGGTTCGACCGGACGACGATGCTGCTGGCCGGGGCGGGCAGCCTGCGCGACGTCATCGCCTTCCCCAAG
Organism: Gemmatimonadales bacterium; assembly: GCA_035311125.1. Classification (GTDB taxonomy): domain Bacteria; phylum Gemmatimonadota; class Gemmatimonadetes; order Gemmatimonadales; family GWC2-71-9; genus DASTHG01. The sequence goes on along the minus strand of DATGDE010000288.1, from coordinate 12,845 downwards.
ACCACTGCGGCGCGCGCGCTGTTCGAGGGCGCGCCTTCTCCGGCACGCGCCGAGGACCTCGCGACGCTCCACATCCGGACGGTGCCGTGAGCGACGACGCGGTACGGCGCCTCTCGGTGGAAGGGGTGGATCTGCTGTCGTTGGCCGGCGTGAACGACGGCAATCTCGTCGAGCTGACGCGCCGCCTGGGGGTGCGGGTGTCGTTGCGGGGCGACGCGCTCACGGTGCAGGGCCCGGCCGCGGCGGTGGAGCGTGCCGCGCCGGTCGCGCAGGCGATGGTGGATCTCGCCCGCATGGGCGAGACGCTCGACGTCCATGACGTGGAGCGGCTGGTGCTCGAGGGAGAAGCCGGGACGCTCGTCGAACCGGGCGGAGGCGCGTCCGGGGAGATGAAGATCATCCTCCCCGGATTGCGCCGGGTCATCCAGCCCAAGACCGCGGGCCAGCGGGAGTACCTCCAGCTCATCGCGCAGCACGACATCGTCGTGGGGATCGGTCCCGCGGGCACGGGCAAGACGTATCTCGCGGTGGCGGCGGCGGTCGACGCGCTGGCCCGCAAGCGGGTGCGCCGCATCGTGCTGGCGCGCCCGGCGGTGGAGGCGGGGGAGAGCCTCGGCTTCCTGCCCGGCGACCTGCAGGAGAAGGTGGATCCGTACCTGCGGCCGCTGTACGACGCGCTGGAGGACATGATGCCGCGCGATCGCGTGCAGAAGGCGTTGGAGACGCGCGCCATCGAGATCGCGCCGCTCGCCTACATGCGCGGCCGCACGCTGTCCGATGCGTTCGTCATTCTCGACGAAGCGCAGAACGCGACCGGCATGCAGATGAAGATGTTCCTCACCCGGCTCGGCGTGAATTCCCGCGCCGTGATCACCGGCGACAAGACGCAGATCGATCTCGCGAACCGCGAAGAGTCGGGGCTGCTGCAGATCGAGCGGATCCTGCCGGGCATCGAGGGGATCGGTTTCTGCTACCTCACCGATACGGACGTGGTGCGGCACCGCCTCGTACGGGACATCATCCGCGCCTACGCCGAGGATGCGCAGGGCTGATGGGGCCCAAGCCGACGCGGGGCGCGATTGCGCGCTATCACATGGTGCGGTGGGTGTGGGTTGCCGGACTCGCCGCCCTCGCCCTGTTCGCGTTCCCCTCGGGCGTCACGAATTTCGCGCGCTTGCTCACCATCGGCGTGCGCGCCGACCGGCAGGTGGTGGCCCCCTTCGATTTCGTCGTGACCAAGACCGACGAGGAGCTGCGGCGGGAGGCGGACGCCGCGGCCGCATCCGTCCGGCCGATCTACGACTTCCGTGCGGAGTCCAACGACAGCGCGCAAGCGGTCGCCCGCGGGTTGTTCGCGGCGCTGGACAGCGTCGCGAAGCGCGGGCGGGAGGCGGTGCTCCTCGCGGCGCAACGCTCCGGCGTGCCGCTGGCGGAGTCCGAGGCGGACTACCTGGGCCGTGCCGCCAGGCGTCGCGCGCTGCAGCGGGCGATTTCCGATTTGCTCGACCGCACCCTCGCGCAGGGGACGGCCACCACGATGGAGACCGATTCCGGCTCGCAGATCCTCGTGCGGCGCGGGGCGTCGGAGACGCCCGTCGATCGCTCCCAGGTCTTCACCTTCGACACGTACTTCCGCAGTGCGCAGGCGGTGCATCCCGATCCCGGCTCGAGCGTCGGGGACTCCGTCTTCCTGAGACTCGCCCGTCGCCTGTTCCGGCCGACGCTGGTCCGCAACGACCTGGAGACGGCGCGCCGCCGGAGCGAGCTCGCGGCCGGAGTGGAGCGTGCGAAGTACGCGGTCCGGCAGGGCGACCTGATCGTCGAGGCTGGGCAGATCGTCACCGGTCCGGTGCAGGAGCGCCTGGCGGCGCTGCATGCCGAGCTGGTCCGGCGGGGGGCCACGACCAGCGCCACCACGGGCGGCAAGATCGGCGTGTTGTTGCGGCACCTCCTGATTCTCTCCGTCTTCTGGGTGCTGATGTTCTTCTACCGGCGCGAGACCTACGTCAAGCTGCGGCAGGTGGGGACGGTCGCCGTCCTGTTCGGCTGCGCCATCGTCGCCGCCGCGGCGGTCGCCCGGACGGCCCCGGCCCACGGCGAGCTGATCCTGCTGCCGTTCACCGCGATGATGCTGACCGTGCTGTTCAACGGTCGCGTGTCGATGATCGCCGCCATGATCCTGGCGGCGCTGTTCGGGATGCAGCCGGCGTTCCAGGATACGCCGGTGCTGTTCCTCTCCTTCACGGGCGGCGTGACCGCCGCGCTGTCGGTGAAGACGCTGCGCCGCCGGACGCATCTGTACCTCGCGGTACTGGTCGTCGGACTGGGGTATCTCGTCGGCGCGCTGGCACTGGGGCTCGCGAGCGACTGGCCGATCCAGGAAGTCGGCACGCGTGCGCTGCTCGGAACGGCGAACGGTCTCGTGTCGGCTTCCCTCACGATCCTGCTGCTGCCCGTGGCCGAGCGCGTCGCGGGGATCACGACCGACCTCACGCTGCTCGAGTTGTCGGATCCGTCGCGCCCGCTGTTGCGCCGCCTCTCGCTCGAGGCGCCGGGGACGTACGCGCACAGCGTGGCCATGGCGAATCTGGTGGAGGCGGCGTGCAACCGGATCGGCGCCAACGGCCTCCTCGGTCGCGTGGGCTGCTACTACCACGACATCGGCAAGCTCGCCAGCCCGCAGTATTTCGTCGAGAACCAGTCGTTGGGCGGGAATCCTCATGACCGGCTTCCCGCGGCCCAGTCGGCGGAGATCATCCGGCTGCACGTGACCGAAGGGTTGCGCCTCGCGCGCGAGGCCGGGATTCCCGAGCTCGTGACCGCATTCATCCCCGAACACCACGGCACGACCGAGATCGCCTACTTCTACGATCGCGCCAAGAAGCAGGGGGAGCCGGGGGTGCGGCGTGAGGACTTCCGCTATCCCGGGCCCCGGCCGCGCTCGGTGGAGACGGCTATCACGATGCTGGCCGATTCAGTGGAGGCGTCGCTGCGCGTGCTCGAGGCGCTCACGCCGGCCAAGCTGGAGGCGGCCATCGATCAGATCGTGAAAGGGCGCCTCACGTCGGGCGAGCTGGACGAAGCGCCGCTCACCCTGCAGCAGCTCGAGCAGGTGCGTGCCGAATTCGTGCGCGTGCTCACCGGGATGTATCACAACCGCATCGACTACCCCGAGTCCAGTGGCGGCATCACGAAGGCCTGGCAGCCGGCGCGCCCGGTTGCCGGCAGCTGAGCGCCTGGCGCGCGTGGCCGAGCAGGTGCTGCGCTGGGAAGGGGCGCGGACCACGCGGGTCGAGGTGACCCTGCTGGGCGCTTTGGCCATGCGTCGCATGAACCGGCGCGTCACAGGCCGGCGCGGGCTCACCGATGTCCTCGCGTTTGGCCTGCCGCACCCCGATGGGCGCGTGCTGGGCGATGTCTACATCTGTCGCGCAGCCGCCGTGCGGTACGTCGCCGCGCACAGGCACGCGGACCCTCAAGGACGCGGGCGGGGAACGATCGACGAGGAGCTGGTGCGCCTGGCCGTCCATGGCACGCTCCATGTGCTCGGCTACGATCATCCGGAAGGTGCCGGCCGCATGCGCTCGGCGATGTGGCGGCGGCAGGAGCGATACGTCGATCGCCTCAGGGGACGCGGAGTGCGGGCCCGATGATCGCGCTCGTCTGGGGCGCAGCGCTGGTGGCGGTGCTTGCGGCGCTGTGGGCCGGCCTCCTGGCACTGGGCGAGGAAGCGGCCGTCGGCGAGACCCTGCACACGCTGGGCGATGCGCCTCCGGCCGGCGGCCGTGTGCCGCTGCACCGCACGTTTCACGTCTCGCGCCTTGCCCTGCTCGTGCTGGGGGCCGTCGCGGCCGCGGACGCCGTGCGCTGGTGGGAGCGTCCCTGGGCGGCCGCACTCGGATCCGTGGCGGTGGTCGCCGTGCTGCTGTTCATCCTGGGAGACGCGCTGCCCCGTGCCGTGGCCCGCGTCGCGCCGGAGCTCGCCGCCGTCGCACTTCCGCTCGGGAAGAGCACGCTGCCGCCCTTCGCCCCCTTGCTCCGGTTGCTCGCGCGCGTGGACCGCGGACTGCACGCCCTGGTTGGTGCGACGGGCCCCGCCGCGCCGGCGATGGGCGATACCCAGCGCGACGTGCTGCTCGGCGTCTTCTCCCTCGCCGACGCCACGGTGGACGAGGTCATGACACCGCGGCTCGACATGATCGGTGTCGATCTCGCGGCCACGCCGGAGGAAGTCGTGGAGCGGTTTCGCACCAGCGAGCACACGCGGCTTCCCGTCTTCGACGGCCCGCCGGACAACGTCGTGGGCGTGCTCTACGCCAAGGATCTCGTGCCGCACGCGATGGGGTTGCCGGCCGGGCCGGGCGTCGCGCGCTGGCAGGATCTGATCCGGCCGGCGGCCTTCGTCCCCGAAACGAAGACGCTCGACGCCCAGCTGCGCGACTTCCAGCGTGGCCCCGCCCATCTCGCCGTGGTCGTGGACGAGTTCGGCGGCACGGCGGGCCTGATTACCCGCGAGGATGTGCTCGAGGAAATCGTGGGCGAGATCCGCGACGAACACGACGTCGAAGCCGCTCCCGAAATCCGTCGCGACGGCGAGCGCGTGTGGGTGGACGGCGGTGTCGGGCTGGATGCGCTCTCGGCGGCCCTGGGGCGGTCCTTCACCCATCCGGAGGTTTCCACCGTCGGCGGACTGATCTACTCCGAGCTGGGGCGAGTGCCGCGGGCGGGGGAGGAGCTCACGCTGGACGGGTTCCGCGTGGTGGTCGAGCGGGTGGAGCGGCGCAGGGTGCGGCGCGTGTACTTCGAGCCCCGATGATCGTGCCGCTGGCGTTGCTGATCCTCGGCCTGGGACTGGCCGCGACCGCCGCCGCCATCGGCGTGTCGGCGGCGGCGGTGAGCCAGGCAGAGCTCACGCGCTGGGTGTCGTACAAGCTACGGGGTGCGCCCGCGACGGCCCAGGCGCTGCGCGACCCGGCGCGCGTCCTCGCGACCGCCAACGTGCTGACGACGCTGGGGGTGCTGCTCGCCGCGGCGGCGATCCCCGCGCTGCTGGCGCGGTTCACCCCCACGTTCCTCGGCATCGTGAGCGTGGTGCTGATCGTGCCGTTGTTCGTGACGACCGCGTATCTCCTGCCGCGCACCGTGGGGCGGCGCTGGCCCGAGCGCATCGTCGCGCCGGCGGTGCCGTGGATGGAGCGCGCGGCCCGGCTGCTCGCGCCATTCATTCCCCATCGCGACCCCTCCGCGCGCGGCACGCTCGCGGCGGTGCTCACGGGCGACTCGAGCGTGCTCGCGGCGTCGGACGAGATGGAGGTGGTCTCGGGCGTGCTTGCCTTTTCCGACCGGCCGGTGGCGGAGCTGATGACGCCGCGCACGGCCATCGTGGCGCTGCCAGAGGGAATGCCCGCCGCCGACGCCGCCCACGTCTTCGTGCAGTCGGGGTACAGCCGCTACCCGGTCTACCGCGGCTCGTTGGACGAGATCGTGGGGGCGGTGCACGCGTTCGACTTCCTCACGCTGGCGCCGGACGCGCCGGTCCGGGTGCATCCCGTCCTCACCGTGCCGGGAACGCGGCGCGCGGCTGACCTGATGCTCGAGATGCAGCGCGGCCGGAGCCACCTGGCTGTGGTGCTCGACGAATTCGGAGGCACCGCTGGCCTCGTGACGTTCGAGGATCTCCTGCGGGACCTCGTGAGCGAGGTGCTGGAAGGTCCGCCGGCGATCGAGTCGACCCAGGCCGCAGCCCTCGCGCTGGTCGAGCTCGATGGGGCCGCGTCGGCCGACACGCTCATCGAGCGGCTGGGGACAGGCCCGGCGAGCCGCGCCGCCCAGACGGTCGGCGGCCTCCTGACGCAGGCGCTGGGGCGGATCCCGCGGACCGGGGAGCGGTTCGTGCTTGGCGGACTCGAGTTCGACGTCCTGTCCGCGTCGGCCTCGCGGGTCGAGCGCGTGGCGGTGCGGAAAACGCCGGTGCGATCGGTGGTGTTGGACGGGGGCGACGCATGACGGTTCCGGCTCCTCTATCTTTGGTGCTCGACGGTCTCGACCGTGGCGACACGGCCTCCCTCGCACGGGCCATCAGTCTCGTCGAGAATCAGCGGGACGGGTACGAGCGGGTGCTGAGCCACATCCACGAGCGGGCCGGCCGGCTCGGCGACCGGGCGCGGCGCATCGGCATCACCGGCCCTCCCGGCGCCGGCAAGAGCACCCTCACGCTGCTGCTGATTCAGCAGTATCGCGGCGCGGGCCTGAAGGTTGCAGTCGTGGCCGTGGACCCGACGAGTCCCTTCAGCGGCGGTGCTCTGCTGGGTGACCGGATCCGCATGGAGGCGGTGAGCCTCGACCCCGGCGTCTTCATCCGGTCGATGGCCACCCGCGGGTCGCTGGGCGGCCTCGCCACGACCACCGAGGAAGTGTGCGACGTCCTGACGGCGTTCGGGTTCGAGCGCATCCTCATCGAGACGGTCGGGGTCGGGCAGACGGAGCTGGACGTGGCGCGTACGGCCGAAACCACCGCGCTCGTCCTGGTCCCGGAGTCCGGCGACGCGATCCAGACGCTGAAGGCGGGCGTCATGGAAGTGGCCGACATCTTCGTGGTCAACAAGGCGGACCGCCCCGGCGCCGAGAAGCTGCAACGGGACATCGAGGTCATGCTCGGGATTCGGCGGGGCAGTGCCTTCCGGCACGTCTCGCCGCACCACGGGCCGAGCCATGGAAGTGCCGGTCACCGGGGCGACGCGGCGGGGAAGTCGTCCCAGCCGGTGTGGGAGCCGCCGGTCCTGCTGACGGTCGCGTCCCGCGGTGAGGGCGTGGTCCAGCTGGTCGAGGCACTGGATCGGCACCGTGGGTACCTTGAAGCCAGCGGCTTGCTCGAGCGGCGGCGGCGTGAGCGGCTCGCCGAGCGCACGCGGGCGGCCGTGAACCGGGTGCTGGCGCACTGGGTATGGGAAGGGACTGCCGCGGAAGCCCTGCTGGCGGAGGCGCTGGACGACATGGCGGCAGGGAAGCGCAGCCCCTATGAGGTGGCCGCGGCCATCGTGGATCACGCCAGAACTGGAGCCACGTGATGAGCATCGAGCGCAAGCCGGTCTACTCCGCGCGGGACCTCGCGGAGTGGGACCCCACCGTCCAGCTGGGAACGCCGGGCGCGTATCCGTTCACCCGCGGGATCCATCCCACGATGTACCGCGGCAGGCTGTGGACCATGCGCCAGTTCGCCGGTTTCGGCACCGCGGACGACACCAACCGCCGCTACAAGTTCCTGCTGGCGCGTGGCCAGACGGGCCTTTCGGTGGCCTTCGATTTTCCCACGCTGATGGGATATGACTCCGATCATCCGCGGGCCGAAGGCGAAGTCGGGAAGTGCGGCGTCGCCATCTCGAGCCTCGCCGACATGGAGACGTTGTTCGACGGCATTCCGCTCGACCAGGTCTCGACCTCGATGACGATCAACGGCCCGGCCTCGATCCTGTTCTGCTTCTACGTGGCTGCGGCCGAGCGCCAGGGCGTGCCGATCGCGAAGCTGCGCGGCACGGTGCAGAACGACATTCTCAAGGAGTACATGGCGCAGCACGCCTGGGTGTATCCCGTCGAGCCGGCGCTGAAGATCATCGTGGACATGTTCGAGTGGTGCACCGAGCATACGCCGCTGTGGAACACGATCTCGATCTCGGGCTACCACATCCGCGAGGCGGGGGCTACGGCGGCGCAGGAGCTGGCGTTCACGCTGGCCAACGGGTTCACCTACGTCGAGCGCGGCCGGGCGCGCGGTCTCGACGTCGATGCGTTCGGTCCCCGCCTGTCGTTCTTCTGGGACATTCACAACGACTTCTTCGAGGAGATCGCGAAGCTCCGGGCGGCGCGCCGCATCTGGGCGCGCCACGTGCGGGAGCGCTACGGCGCCAGGAGCGAGCGCACGCTGATGCTGCGGTTCCATTCCCAGACGGCCGGGGTGACGCTCACGGCGCAGCAGCCCATGAACAACATCGTGCGCGTCGCCTACCAGGCGCTGGCGGCGGTGCTGGGCGGCACCCAGTCGCTGCACACCAACTCGCTCGACGAGACGCTCGCCCTGCCGACGGAGCAGGCGGTGCAGGTCGCCCTGCGCACGCAGCAGATCCTCGCGCACGAGACGGGGATCCCCGAGGTGATCGATCCCCTTGGCGGCTCCTACTACCTGGAATCGCTCACCGACCAGCTCGAGCGCGAGGCGGAGGCCCTGTTCGCCGAGATCCAGTCGATCGGCGGCGTGGTGGCGGGGATCGAGAGCGGCTGGTTTCAGCGCCAGATCGCGCACTCCGCGGCGGAGTTCCAGCGGCAGGTGGAGCAGCAGCAGCGGACCATCGTCGGCGTGAACGATTTCCTCTCCGACGAAGACCATCCCGTCGAGGTGCTGCGCATCACGAACGATGCCGAGGACACCCAGCGACGGCGCATGGCGGCGCTGCGGGCCGGGCGCGATCAGGCGCTCGTGGACCGGCGCCTCGAGGCGCTGCAGCAGGCCGCCGAGAACGACCACAACGTGATCGGTCCGATGCTGGATTGCGCCCGCGCGTACTGCACCCTGTACGAGATCCGCCACGCGATCGAGCGCGTGTACGGCGCCTACCGCGAGCCGGTGTTCTTTTGATGGCCGCGCTGCCAGTCACGCCCGGGAAGGGCACGGTGAACGAGGTGCTGGAGCGGCTCGCCGCGATCGGGCCGGGTGGCCGGCAGGTGGTGTCCTGCTACCTGAAGCTCGAGCCGCGCGACAAGACGCGCGGCAAGTACCTCATCAAGATGAAGAACCGCGTGAAGGACACGGCGCTCGGGCTGGCACGCCGCGCCCTGAACCGCAGCGAGCGGGAGGCGGTGGCCGCGGATCTGGATCGCGTGCTCCGCTACCTCGAGGAGCCGGGTCGGCTGCCGCAGACCCGCGGCGTCGCCCTGTTCGCCTGCGAAGCGCTGGATCTGTTCGAGGTCATCGCGTTGCCGCAGGTGCAGCGCTCGCGCCTGGTGGTCGGCGACACCCCGGCGATCCGGGAGCTGGTGGCGCTGGAGCAGGAATTCGGGACGATTCTCGTCGCCGCGTGCGACCGCACGGGGGCGCGGTTCTTCGCGGTGACCGCCTTCGGCATTACTGAGCTGCCGGGGATCACCTCGCCCGCGTCGCGGACCGAGAAGTTCCACGGCGAACGGCAGATCATGCGCGCCGCCGTGCCGGGCTCGGCGGGAGAGCACGCGCACCACGGCCGCATCCGCGAGGAGAAGCAGCGCCACTATGCCCGGGTCGCCGAGGAGATCTTCCGCATCAACGCGCAGACGTCCCTGACCGGCCTGGTCGTGGCGGGTGTCGGCGTGGACGCGGCGGCGCTGGTGCCGCATCTGCATACCTATCTCCACGACCTGCTGTTCGGCGTGGTTCGGCTCAATCCCAAGACCATCACGCCGGCCGAGGTGCGGGAGGCGGCGCTGGCGCTGCGTGAGGAGCGCGAGCGTGCCTGGGAGCGCGCGCACGCCGATGCGGTGAAGGATGGCCTGGGAACGGGTTGGGCCGTCAACGGCATCGAGGCCACCCAGAAGGCGCTGGCGCGGGGCCAGGTGCGGACGCTGCTCGTGGACGGCAGGGACGAGGACGCCCGGCTCGATGATGCGGTGGAGGAAGCGCTGGCGCAGCGCGCCCAGGTGGACGTGCTGTACGACGACCGCGCGCGTCGCGGCGTGGACGGCCTCGCAGCCCTGCTGCGGTTCCGCCGCGGATGAGGCCTACCGTCGCCGGGCAGCAGCGCCGTCCCATCCGGGTGCTCGTCGCCAAGCCGGGGCTCGACGGGCACGACCGCGGGGCGAAGGTCGTGGCGGCGGCACTGCGCGATGCCGGCATGGAAGTGATCTATACGGGTCTGCACCAGACGCCCGAGATGATCGCGCAGGCGGCCATCCAGGAGGACGTGGACGTGGTCGGACTCTCCATCCTCTCCGGTGCCCACATGACGCTGTTTCCGCGCGTGCAGTCCCTGCTGCAGCAGGCCGGCCGCACCGACGTGCTGCTGACCGGCGGCGGCATCATCCCTCCGGAGGACGTGACGGCGCTCGAAGGGCAGGGGGTGGGGAAGCTGTTCGGGCCGGGCACGCCGACGGGCGAGCTGGTCAAATACATCGAGGCATGGGTCGCGGATCACCAGCCGCGATGAGCCGTCTCCGGACGTTGTCGGCGGAATACCGTGAGCTCGCCCAGCGGCTGGAGCAGGGTGGCGGGCCCGACAAGATTCGCCGCCAGCACGATCAGGGGAAGCTCACCGCGCGGGAGCGGCTCACCGCGTTGCTCGACCCCGGTGGCTCGTGGCTCGAGGTCGGGCTGCTCGTCGCCTCCGACCGCTACGACGGACAGGCGCCGGCGGCGGGAGTCGTCACCGGCCTCGGCCGCATCCAGGGCCGGCCAGTCGTCGTCGTCGCCAACGACGCGACCGTCAAGGCCGGCTCGTGGTGGCCGGAGACGATCACCAAGATTCTGCGGGCGCAGGAAATCGCCATGCGCCAGCGCATTCCCATCGTCTATCTGGTGGACTCCGCGGGCGTCAATCTCCCCTACCAGGGCGGCGTGTTTCCGGGCCAGTACGGCGCCGCCCGCATCTTCTACTACAACTCCATCATGCGCCGCTATCTGCGGGTACCGCAGATCGCCGCCGTCATGGGACCGTGCATCGCCGGCGGAGCGTATCTCCCGGCGCTCTCGGACGTGATCTTCATGGTCGAAGGCACGTCCTTCATGGGGTTGGGTGGACCGAACCTGGTCAAAGGAGCCACCGGACAGGTGGTGGACGCCGAGACGCTCGGCGGCGCCCTGACTCACACCGCGGTCAGCGCCGTGGCGCACTACCGCGCCGCGAGCGACGCGCGTTGCCTGGAAATGATCCGCGAGTACGTCGAGCGTCTCCCCCGCACTGCCCGATCGGGGTCGAAAGACGGGACGCAACCCAAGCGCGCCGCGACGGATCTGTACGAGCTGCTGCCCGCCGACCATCGCATGAGCTACGACATGCGGGCCGTGCTCGATTGTCTGGTGGATGCCGGGCGGTTCGACGAGTTCCAGCCCGACGTGGGCCACGAGATGCTGTGCGGTCACGCGCGCATCGGCGGCCGGCCGGTCGCGGTCATCGCCAACGCGCGCGGCGTGATCAAGGGCCGGAAAGGCGAGCCGCCGCGCATCGGCGGCATCGTGTACACCGAGAGCGCCGAGAAGGCGGCCTACTTCATCGAAAACGCCGACCGCGAGCGGCTCCCGCTGGTCTTCGTCCAGGACGTGTCGGGCTTCATGGTCGGTACCGAGGCCGAGCAATCGGGGATCATTCGCGCCGGCGCTCGCTTCGTCGAGGCGATGGCCACCGCCACCGTTCCCAAGCTCGTGCTCACCGTCAACCACGCGTCCGGCGCCGGCTACTACGCGATGGCGGGACAGGGCTTCGACCCGGATTTCATCCTGTCGTGGCCCACGGGCCGGATGGGCGTCATGGAAGGAGAATCCGCGGTGCAGGCCGTGTTCGGCAACGGCGTCGCGCGTCCCGAGAACGCCGCGGCCGTGGACGCGATGCGTGCCGACTACGAGCAGCAACTTGACGCCCGTCACGCCGGCGCGCGCGGCCACGTCGATGCCGTGGTGCTGCCCGAAGACACTCGCAACACCTTGCTCTTCCTGCTCGAGGTGACCGCGGAGTTTCCCGGTCCGCACCTCGGCGCATTCGTTCTTCCACCCCTTCCATAAGATGTCTCGTCGGCTTCCACTGCTGCTCCCGCTGGTCCTCGCCTGCGCACGGCAAGCTGCGCCGGCCGGCTCGGCTCCCACTCCCGCTGCGCGGCCCGCGGCGGCGGCGCCGGTTGCTCCACCCGATGCGGCGCCCGTGTCCCCGCCACGGGTGGCCGATCCGCGGGTGCCGCCGCCCCTCGCCCTGGTCGCCGGCCTGATGCCGCTCGCGAGCACCGGGGTGGACGCGTTCCGGGCCGCGCACGAGACCTACGACGGCCGCGGCGTTCTCATCGGCATTCTGGACTCCGGGATCGATCCCGGTGTGGCGGGGCTGATCGTGACGACCACGGGGGCGCCCAAGGTGGTGGACCTGCGCGATTTCTCGGGCGAGGGACACGTCGCCCTGAGTCCCGTGACCGCCGGCAGCGACGGCACGCTCGTGATCGCGGGACGCACGCTGCGCGGGGCCGCACGGGTCGGGCGGCTCGCGGTCGGCACGACATGGTACGCCGGTCTGTTTCGCGAGCTGCCGCTCGGGCCCCTGCCGGCGTCCGATGTCAACGGCAACGGGACCAACACCGACGCCTTTCCGGTCGTCGTCGTCAAGGCCAGCGACGGATGGGTCGTGTTCTTCGATTCGAACCTGAATGGCTCCTTCGAGGACGAACAGCCGCTGCACGACTACCGGCAGGGGAGGGAGACCATCGCCCTGGGCCGTCAGCCGCTGACCCTGGCCGCGAACTTCGCCGACACGGACGGCGTGCCCGACCTCGACCTGTTCTTCGATACCTCCGGCCACGGCACCCACGTCTCGGGCATCGCCGCGGGACACTGGATGTTCGCGGTGGCGGGATTCGACGGCGTGGCGCCCGGCGCGCAGCTGCTGGGCCTGAAGATCGCCAACGACGCTCGGGGCGGCATCTCGGTGAGCGGGAGCATGCGCCGGGCGATGGAGTACGCCGCCCGGTTCGCGGCGGCCCGCAACCTCCCCCTCGTGCTCAATCTCAGCTTCGACGTGGGGAACGAGCGGCCCGGCCGCTCGGCGATCGATTCGCTGGTCAACGACTTCCTGCTCGCGCATCCCAACGTCGTCATGACGATCAGCGCGGGCAACGACGGCCCCGGC
>DATGDE010000287.1:0-11478 GCA_035311125.1 Gemmatimonadales bacterium | reverse complement strand
GCTCGTCCAGGGCGTGTACGGCGCCGACGGCGTGTTGCTCGACCCCGCGCAGCAGTATCCGGGCGTCGACGCGGCGAAGGGGACGTTCACCGGCAACATGCCGCCGTCCAACGCGGCCTCCCTCCTGCTCGGATCCGCCGTGGTAGAGGCTCTCCCGGCGGGTGACATCTTCGTGCGAATCGATTCGGTGGGCCCGGGCTTTGTGGGCGGCATCGGCGTGGCACCGAACCTGTATCTCACGCTCAGCGGCACCGGGACGACGCTGCACAGAATCATTCCCCTGCCGGAGCCGGACTTCAACGCCACCGGCAACCTCAGCTATTCGTTCGACGAGGCGCTCGTATCGTACGACTCGGCGAACGCCAAGAAGTTCGGGATCGCATTCACGCAGGATGTGCGTATGCCGATCACCTTCGGCGGCGACGTCACGCCGCTGTTGCGTGCCTCCACCGGCAGCGCGCTGATCAATGGACGGTACGGTGCCGGCTCCGATGAGGGGCGCTATCTCGCGCACTCGCGCTGGTTCGATGCGAGTGCCCAGGAAGCCACGGCCAATCCGACGGTGACGGCCTACGCCGATTCGTTCCATAACTCCGGGCACCTCACTGGCGTCGGCCGGATCTGGTCGCCGCAGAACTATCGCGACCGCTGGCCGCAGAGCGGCAACGCCGACGTGGCCGGTCGGGTGCCCGCGATCAACCTCAACTTCCGCGGGCACGGGTACGCGTCGACGGCGTGGTACCCGGCGGACTTCCTGGTGACCTGGAATGCGGACTCGAGCATCACGGTGTTCGACTCCTCGAACCACGGCACGCTGCCCTTTGCGCCCAACGGCGGAACTGGGTGGGGCTTCGTCAACCTCCGGGCCCTGACCGCCGTCGGCCTCACGGCCGGCGACCTGGCGGACGGCACGGGGACCGCGACGACCACCATCGCGGGTTACCACGCGCTGTCCGCCACCCAGCCGACCTGCTTCCCGGACTGGTGGTTCATCACCTGCGCCGAGCTCGAGCAGAAGGCGCAGTTCCAGCCGCTCGACTTCAACTACGACGGCGTGGCGGACGCGAACGGCATCGTGCTGATGGTGAACACGGAGCCGTTCTTCATGGAGATGAGTCAGATCCCGGCCGCCGGCACCAAGTGGCGGTTGCGGGCGGTGGGCGGCTCGATGTCGATCTCGAGCTGCACGCTGCTCGGGACGCAGCCGGCCTCGGTCACGGATACGAAAGTCGGGCCGGACATGTCGGGCTGCACCGGGTACTCCTACTCGGGCGCCGGCACGCGGCCGGCGTTCGCGCCGGGGCTGACCTACAAGATCACCGTGTCGCAGAAGTACGCCGTGAACGACGCCGCGTCGGGCGACCTGTCGCGCGTCCACACGGTGCCCGATCCGTACTACGTGACCAACGCCCTCGAGGCCACGGCGAACTCGAAGATCCTCAAGTTCGTCAACCTGCCGTCGCGGGCGATCATCCGCATCTACTCCCTCTCCGGGGTGCTGGTGCAGGTGGTGACCCATAACGATCCCGGCGGCAGCGGCGAAGCGACCTGGAACCTGCGCAATCGCAACAACCAGTTCGTGGCCAGCGGCGTGTATTTCTATCACGTCGAGGGCCCGGACGGGAAGACCAAGGTCGGCCGCTTCACCGTCGTCAACTTCGCGCCGTGAGGAGACACACCATGACGCTTCGCATGCACCGCGTGCTCGGCACGCTCATGGGCCTGGCGGCGTTGACCAGTGCGCCGCTGGCGGCTCAGGGACAACAGGACAACACCGGGTACGGTGGCACCTCAGCAGAATTCCTGCTGCTGGGCGCCGGCGCCCGGGGGGCGGCGCTGGGGGGGGCTTTCGCGGCCCTCACCAACGACGTCACCGCACTCTACTACAACCCTGCGGGGCTGGCGCAGATGAGCCGGCCCGCGGCGATGGTGTCGACCTACAGCTACGTCGCCAGCACCCGCTATACGTGGGTGGGGATCGGCCTGCCGATGTCGGGCGGGGCCCGGGCGGTGGGGCTGCAGGTGGGGTCGTTCGGGTTCAGCGACCAGCCGGTGTACACGCTGGAGGACCCCGACGGCACCGGGGAAACGTACTCGGTGTCGGAAACGTTCCTGGCGGGGACCTACAGCCAGAACTTCTCCGACCGCTTCTCGGCGGGCTTCACCGCGAAGATGGTGACCGATCATCTGGGGTCGACCGCCGGGACGGGGTTCGCCGTGGACTTCGGGACCAACTTCCACGCGATGATCGGGGAGCGGCCGATCCGGGCGGCGTTCGTGATCCAGAACCTGGGCACGAACCTGCGTCATGACGGATCGGCGCTGGAGACGGGCGTGACGCGCCAGCCGCCGTTGGGGACGGTGAACATCCCGCAGGAAGTGCAGCCGGTGCGGTTGCGGACCTCGTCGTGGGGGCTGCCGGTGCAGTTCCGGGTGGGAGTGGCGCTGGACATCCTGAACCAGGGGATGAACCGCGTGTCGGTGCTGGGGGAGTTCACGCAACCGGTGAACACGAAGCCGGGAGCGGGGGCGGGGCTGGAGTGGAACCTGAACAACGTGGGGAACTCCGGATTCTCGCTGGCGGCGCGGGGCAGCTACACGCTGCAGCCGGACAACAACCTGGACCCGGGGAACGGCGCGGGGTTCACGACGACCGTCAGCACGTCGAATTTTTCGAGTGACGGGCTGGCGGTGGGTGGAGGCCTGGCGTACGGACGCGGGAATTGGCACGTCGGCTTCGACTATGCCTACCGCAACCTGGGAGCGCTGGGGGGTACCAACTTCCTGAGCTTCAGCGTCGGCTGGTAGCCTACAGGAAGGCGGTCGTGGAAAAAGTGAAGCAAGCAGGACCTGTCGCGCTGGCACTCACGGCCCTCGTGGCCGTGGGTGCCGGCCGACCAGCGCAGGAACCCGTGGGGCTGAGCCTGAGCGCGGTGCGCTCCTACCGGCAAGCCTCCAACCAGACGGTCGTCGACGTGTTCTGTCGCGTCCCCCTCCTCCTCGTGAGCCCGATCGGGACCACGGGTGGAGGGGTCTACCGTTTTGCCGTGTCCGTGCGGGACTCGGGCGGCCTGGAGCTGGTCTCACAATCGTGGCTCACACCAGTGCGTGAGCAGCTGCTGCGCACCCGCGGCGCGTCGACCGCCGAGCATCTGCGCTTTGCGGCCGGGGCGGGTCGCTACACCATCGGGGTCACGGCGACCGATTCGGCGAGCGGGCGTGTGCTGCGGGCCGAGACGCCGCTGACGGCGTTCGCGCAGTCCCCGGGCGCGTCAGATCTGCTGCTGGCGAGCGACTTCCGCGAAGCCGCGTCCGCGGCGGATACGGCGGCACGCGGCAGCGAGGTGCGTCACGGGGGGCTGTTCTTCACGACCTCGGGCACGCCCGTGCTCACGCCGCAGGTGTCCAAGCTGGCCTATTACCTGGAGCTGTATCCCACCCAGGCGGAGAGCGTGCAGGTGATGGGTCGGGTCCTCACCGACACCGGCGCGCAGGTCGCGGCCGTCCCACTCCCGGCTGAGGCCATCGGCGCAGCCGGGGGCTTCGTCAGCCGGGTCGTGGATCTGGCGGGACTCCCGCCGGGCCGGTACCGCTTCGAGGTCACCGTCACGGGTCCCGAGTCCCGCGTGACGCGTGAGGCGTCGTTCGGGATGACCGGGTTCGAATCGGTCGCCCAGGCGGCGGCCATGATGGAGTCGAGCGAGTGGCCGTCGAATCTCGCGGAAGCGCAGCTCGACTCGGCGTATGAGCCGTTGATCTACCTGATGACCGCGGAGGAGCAGGGGGTGTACTCGTCCCTGTCGGTCGAGGGGAAGCGGAAATGGTTGCGGCAGTTCTGGGGTCGCCGCGATCCGTCGCCGGGAACGGCCCGCAACGAAGAACGGGAGCGGTTCTACTCTTCCATCACCGAGGCGGACCGTCGTTATCGCGAGGGCGGCGCATCGGCGATTCCCGGGTGGCGCACCGACCGAGGCCGCATTTTCATCAAGTACGGGGCGCCCGACGAGGTGCTGGAACGGCACGTGCAGACGGGCGTGTCGCCCTATGAGATCTGGAAGTACACGCGGAACAAGAGCCTGAAGTACGTCTTCATGGACCTGACGCGGTTCGGCAACTACAAGTTGATCTACACCGACGATCGGCGCGAGCCGAGCCGGCCCGACTGGCAGGAGTTGCTGGGGCCGGATGGGTTGAAGGACCTCCAGCAGATACAGTAACGCTCATGCCCCGGCGCGCGCCGGGGCCGGCGACGTCTCACCGCGGGATTCCATCGCCGCCACGACGACCAGCGCCGCCCAGACGGCCGCCCCGACCGCCGCATGCGCGGCCTGGAGCGGTTTCGGCACGGTGCGCAGCACCATGGCCGCGGCGACGCCGATCTGGAGCAGCACGAGGCCCAGCGCCACCACCGCGCCGCGCCGCCGCGCGCGCAGCGTCCACATCAGCAGGTAGACGAACAGGCCGTACGCCAGTAGCCGGTGCGTCCAGTGGACGTGTTGCAGGTAATTGCCCACCGGGATGAGCTGGGCGTTGCACAGCGGGAACCCGACGCATGCCGTGGCGGCGCCGAGGTTGGCCGTCAGCCCTCCGAACAGCACCGTGACGAACCCCAATCCAGCGGCCACCAGCACGGCCGCGCCCGGACGGCGGGCCGGGGCGCTGCAGGCGGTCCAGAGCAGTACGGCGAACAGCGCCAGGGCGGTCCCCAGATGCAGGATGACCGTCCAGGGCGGGAGCTCCAGTTTCACCGTGATCGCCCCGAGCAACACCTGCACGACGAGCAGCCCGAGTGCGAGGTATCCGCCCCTGCTGGGCTTCGACCGCTCCCCTCCCGCGTCCTTTAGGGCCCCCGCTCCCCGTCGTTCCCACCAGGTCAATCCGGCGAGCAGCACCACCAGCGTCGACACGATCGCCGCCACCAGGCGGTGGTTCCACTCGATCAGGGTCGCCAGGTCGGCAAAGGACGGGAAGAAGCGGCCGTGGCAGACCGGCCAGTCGTCGCCGCACCCCAGTCCGGAGCCCGTGATCCGGACGATCGCGCCGAGCACGATGAGCAGGTAGGTGGCGGCGGCGGCGGCCCAAGCGAGCGTGCGGAGGCGTCGTGTCATAGGACGGGAAATGTATATTCTGCGACCCATGTCCACCTCGACCGATCGGTTCGGCGAGCGCCTGCCCCGGCGGCTCGGCCTGTGGAGCGCCGTGGCGGTGCTCGTCGGCTCCACCATCGGCAGCGGCATCTTCCGGACGCCGGCCGTGATCGCGCAGCGGGTCCCCTCGCCCGGCCTCATGCTGGGCGTCTGGGTGCTGGGCGGGCTGCTCGCGCTGTGCGGCGCCCTGACTTATGCGGAGCTCGCCGCGCAGTTTCCCCGCTCGGGCGGCGTCTACGTCTACGTGCGCGAAGGGTTCGGACGCCTCCCCGCGTTCCTGTTCGGGTGGACGGAGCTCGTGTTGATCCGCGCGTCGGCCCTCGGCGCCATCGCGACGCCGTTCGCCGAGTACCTGCTGCGCTCGCTGGGCCGCGATCCGGCGGCGGCCGGAACGGCGCCGCTCGTGCACTGGGTGGCCGCGGGGGCGATCGTCGCTACGGCGGCGTTGAACTACTTCGGCGTCCGCTGGAGCTCGCTCGTGCTCAACCTCACGACCGGCGCCAAATACGGCGCCCTCGCCCTGCTCGTGCTGCTCGCGTTCGTCGTCGGCCAGGGCGACTTCGGCCACTTCACGGCCGCGCCGGCCGGGCCGCTCTCGGGAGGTCTGTTCGGTCTCGCGCTGGTTTCGGTGCTGTGGGCCTACGACGGCTGGGGCGATCTCTCGTTCGTGGGCGGCGAGGTCCGCGATCCGGAGCGGAACCTGCCGCGCGCCCTCATCCTCGGCACGCTCGCCGTGATCGGGATCTATCTGCTCGTCAACGCCGCCTACCTCTACCTGCTGCCCCTGCCGGAGCTGGCGCGCTCGCCGCTCGTCGCGGCGGATGCCGCGCAGGTCATCGTGGGGCGAGTGGGCATCGGTGCGGTGGCCGTGGTCGTGATGCTCGCGACCTTCAGCACGCTGGTAGGGTCCATCCTCACCTCGCCGCGCATCTTCTTCGCGATGGCGGACGACGGCCTGTTCTTTCGCGCCGTCGCCCGGGTGCATCCGCGTTATCAGACGCCCTCCGTCGCGATTCTCCTCACCGCCGCGCTCGGCGTCGCCTTCGTGCTGGTGCAGAGCTTCGAGCAGCTCGCCGATCAATTCGTCGTGGCGATCTTTCCGTTCTACGCGCTCGCGGCCGCCGCGGTGTTCGTGCTGCGGCGCCGCCGGCCGGACCTGCCGCGCCCGGTGCGCGTCCTTGGATACCCCGTCGTTCCACTGCTCTTCGTGCTGGCGACGTTCTTCATTCTCGGCAACGCCCTGTGGGAGCACCCGGTCGGGACCGGGGCGGCGTTCGCCATCATTCTCTGTGGCGTTCCGGTGTTCTGGCTGTGGCAGCGCGCGCGACGAGTGACGGATCCGTGACCCGATCGTAACCGGCCCGAGTTGACAACCCCCTGCCCGGGCGCATCTTTCCCCTCCGCCCTTGCTGCACCCCGCAGTGGATCTTCAGGCCACGTCGACCGTTTCCGGGAGCCCTCTCATGAAGCGTCTGCTTGCGTCCGTCGCAGCACTCGTTGCCCTGGTCGTCTTTCCGGTCGGCGGCTCGCTCACCGCGCAGGGCGTGACGACCGCCGCCGTGGTCGGCCGCCTCACGGACGAGTCGGGCAGTCCCGTTGGGGAAGCGACCGTCGCGCTGCTCAACACCTCGACCGGACAGACGTGGTCCACGCGCGCCGCGGCCGACGGCCGGTTCGCGTTCGAGAACGTGGCGGTGGGCGGCCCGTATACCGTGGACGTACGGGCCGTCGGCTTCGAGCCGCTGCGCGTGACCGGGGTGCTGCTGCGGCTCGGCCAGCGACTCGTGTTCGACCGTCAGCTGAAGCGCTCGGCGGTGGAGGTAGCCGGCGTCACGGTCACCGGGGAGACGAGCTCGTTGCTCTCGGTGGCGCGGACCGGCGCCCAGACTTTCGTGGGCGAGTCCCTCATCACGCGACTCCCGACCCTGAACCGGAACTTCACCGATTTCATCAACGTGGTGCCGCAGGTGGTGACCGCCGCGGTCCCCGGGGCGAGCGTGGGCGGACAGAACAACCGCTTCAACAACATCCAGGTGGACGGCGGGGTGGACAACGACGTGTTCGGCCTCGCGGCCTCCGGCACGCCCGGCGGCCAGGCGAACGCGCACCCCATCTCCGTCGAGGCGATCAAGGAATACCAGGTACTCATCGCGCCCTACGACGTGCGCCAGGGGAGCTTCGCCGGCGGCCTGATCAACGCGGTCACCAAGTCGGGGACCAACCGGTTCAGCGGCTCGGCGTGGGGCTACTTCCAGGGGCAGGCGCTCGTCGGTCCCAACCTCGGCGGCCATGAGGCGGCCATCTTCCACCAGGACCAGTACGGCTTCAACCTCGGCGGCCCGATCGTCAAGGACAAGCTGCAGTTCTTCGGCACGGTGGACGTGCAGGCGCGCGGCGCGCCCTTCTCGGGGCTGTCCATCGGCACCGATACGACCGGGGGCGCGGATTCGGCGGGCATCGGCATCCGCTTGGGGACCGCGACCCGGGTGGCCGAGATCCTGCAGACCCAGTACGGCATCAACGCCGGGACGCTCGCCGCGCCGACGATCGGTAACCCCGACAAGAACATCTTCGGGAAGCTGAGCTTCCAGCTGGCGCAGAACAGCCAGCTCGAGGTGTCGTACAACTTCGTGGACGCGAACCAGGACAACCTGGTCCATTCCTCCACGGCGACGGGGTTCCGGGACGGCTATCAGCTGTCCAACAGCGGGTACCTGTTCGCCACGACGACGAACACGGGGCGGGGCAAGTGGACGCTGCAGGCCGGGTCGATCTCGAACGAGCTGATCGCGGGCTACAACCGGATCCGCGATCACCGCGAGCTGCCCAACCGCGTGCCGCTCATTTTCGTGGGTGGCGATCGTCCCTTCACGGGGGCGGTGCCCAGCACCAACATCGCCGCCGGCGCCGAGCGCTTCTCGCACGACAACCTGCTGAACCAGGACATCATCGAGCTGACGGACAACCTGACCCTCACCCGCGGCCGTCATGCGTTTACGGTCGGCACGCACAACGAGTTCTTCCACTTCCTGAACCACTTCTTCCCGGCGTCGCTCGGGGTGTGGAGCTTCCGGGACACCACCGCGCTCAAGGCGGGCACGCCGTTCCGCTACGAGATCGCGCTGCCGCTGCGGCCCGGCGGCCCCACCGCGGACTTCAAGGTGCAACAACTGGGCGGTTACCTGCAGGATCAATGGGCCGCAACGCCGCGGCTGACCGTCACGGTGGGGCTGCGCGCCGACGTGCCGATCCAGAAGGCGCCGACCCTGAACCAGCAGCTACTCGACACGCTCGGCATCAATACCGGCGACTTCCCGAGCGGCAACATTCTCTGGTCGCCGCGGTTCGGGTTCAACTACGACGTCAAGGGCGACGGGCAGACGCACCTGCGCGGCGGCGCCGGCGTCTTCAGCGGCCGCCCGCCCTACGTGTGGCTGTCCAACGCGTACGGCAACACGGGGCGCGAGCAGGCGACGCTGATCTGCGACGGCGCGACCTCCGGCGCCTCGACGGACACGGTGCCCGCGTTCACGGTCGACCCCAATGCGCAGCCCAATCACTGCGGCGTCGCCGGCGCCGGCGTTTCCGCGGCGGCCGCCTCGGTTGTGTACTTCGACCCCAACTTCCGTTTCCCGCAGAACCTGAAGCTGTCCCTCGGGCTCGACCACCAGCTGCCCTTCAACATCGTCGGCACGTTCGACTTCGTCTACACGAAGTCGATCAACCAGTTCTACCTGTCGGACGTGAATCTCCGGGGAGTGCAGGGGACGGTGGCGGGCGAGGCGGGCCGGGTGCTGTACGGGACCATCAACGCCGCGACCGGCGCCACCGCGCCGCTCCGCAAGAGCACCGCGTTCCGCGACGTGATCCGGCACCGCAACGAGGGCACCGACCGCGCCTTCCAGTTCAGCGGCCAGCTGGAGAAGCGGTTCTCGAACCGCATGCAGTTCATCGCGGGCTACACCTACAGTCACGTGGAGGACCTGTTCTCGCTGACCTCGAGCATCGCGAGCTCGAATTACCGCTTCACTACGCTCGATGGCACGATCGAGAACCGCAACCTGCGGCGCTCGGCGTTCGACATCCCGCACAAGATCTCGCTGACCGGGGTGTTCCAGGGGCCCATCGGGTTCGAGTTCTCGGTGAACTACATCGGGCAGTCGGGCTCGCCGTACGCCTGGGTGACCCAGAACGACGTCAACGGCGACGGCTTCGGCGGCAACGACCCGGTGTACGTGCCGCGGGACAACAGCGACATCTCGCTCGTCACCCCCGGCGATACGGTCGCGCTGAACAAGATCATCGCCAGCGAGCCCTGCCTCCAGAAGGCGCGCGGCAGCCTGCTCGAGCGCAATTCCTGCCGTAACCCCTGGATCAACATCCTCAATGCGCGCATCACCAAGGTGCTGCCGTCGATCAGTGGGCATCGGATCGAGGTGTCGGCCGATATCTTCAACCTGCTGCACCTGGTGAACCACGACTGGGGCGTGATCCGCTCCACCTCCGATTTCGAAGAGTCGAACCTCCTGAACCCGGCCGGGTTCGATGCCGTGAACCAGCGGTTCCGCTATCGCCTGGCCTTCTCGCCGCAGAACCTGAAGCGCCCCAGCACCACGGCGCAGCAGTGGCGGGTGCAGCTGGGGATGAAGTACTTGTTCTAGAGGAGATGGTGGAGGTCGGCGGATGTTGGTGGAGGCAGGGTCAGACCTCCACCAACTTCCACCATCCTCCTTACGTCTGCGCCTTCTTCAACAGCCATACCGCTCCGACTCCCACCAGCAGATTCGGGAACCAGGCGGCCAGCGTCGGCGGCAGCAGTCCGCCGCCCCCGACCGCCCGCGAGAGCTGCATCAGCAGGAGGAACAGGAAGGTCGTGGCGAGGCTCACCGCCACGCCCCAGGCCGCGCCGCTGCGCGGATTGGTGATCGCGAGCGGCGCTCCGAACAACGCGATGATAATGCAGGTGAAGGGGATCGCGAGCTTCAACGCGCGGTCCACCGCCAGCTTGCGGGTGTCCGAGCCGGAGCGCGCCAGCGCGTCGATGTAGCGCCCCAGCTCGGCATAGCGCATCTCCTCGGGCGTCTTGGGCTCGGCCAGCAGGTCGGCGGGCGTCTCGCGCATGGTGCGCACCCGCAAGGAGCGAAACTCGAAGGTGCGCTCGACGCCCGGATCCAGGAGGTATCGGACCCGGCCGTCCTGCAGCGTCCAGCCGCCTGCCCGGCCGTAGCGCGCGCTTTGTGCCGTGACCACGATCGTGGGATACTCGGGCCCCGTGCCCACTCGCTCCAGGATCATGTCGTCTATTTCGCCCGAGTCGATCTGGAGACTGCGGATGGCGTACACCCAGCCGCCATCGGCCCGGTACACGAAGTTGCTGCGCGCCTCCGTGCGGATCGCCTTCTCGCCCAGCAGCTCCGCCTTGCGGGCCGCGCCGATCGGGACCAGCTCACCCAGTCCCACGCCGGCCAAACACGCCGTCACGGCGGCGAGGAACAGCGGTCGCACCAGGCGATGGAACGACACGCCCGATGCCTTCGCCGCGGTGATCTCGGAGTGCCGGCCCATCGACCCGACGGTGAATACGGTGGCGAACAACACCGCCGCCGGGAGCACCAGGAACATGGTGTCCGGCATGCCGTACACGTAGGCCAGCGCGACATGACCTTTCGACAGCCCGCGCGCCAGGTAGCGCTCGAACTTGTCGGCCAGGTCGATGACGATGACGAGCAGGGGGAACCCCAGCATCACGACGAGGAACACGAGCGCCCACTGGCGCAGCACGTAGCGGTCGAGCGTCCGCATCAGGCGTGCGCGCGACGACGCCGGAACAGCCCGACGAAGGCTTCCTTGAGGTCCGACCAGTCTCCCCCACGGGCCGTGGGGCTGGCGCTGCGCATCACCCAGATCCCCAGGAGGCCGAGCGCCCCGAACACCAGGTTCGGAATCCACATGGACAGGAACGGACTGACGATCAGCCGGTCTCCCAGATCCTCGCCGACGATCAGGCCGACGTAGTAGATCGCGAACACCACGACGCTCACGCCGATCACGAGTCCAGCCCCGCCGCGTGGGAAGCGCAGTGCGACTGGAACACCGAGCAGGGCGAACACGAAGCACGCGGTGGCGATCGCGAGCTTCTTGTGGATCTCCACGAGGTATACCGCCGCGCGGCGCCGCGCGCTGTCCACGCCGTCGTTCTCCGACGCCGTCCCGCCGGGCGTGACCAGAGGAACCTGCGGCACGACCCGCTGCGCAGGCACCGGCACGACGGGGGTCGGCGTCTGCGCCTTGGCTTCCGCCGGCAGCAGCCAGCGCGTCAGGCCACCCATGA
>DATGDE010000286.1:0-9311 GCA_035311125.1 Gemmatimonadales bacterium | reverse complement strand
CGCGCGTTACGGCGGCGATGAGTTCGCCGTGGTGTTGCCGGAGACGGGGGAGCCGGAGGCGCGACACGTGGTCAACCGCATCGCCCAGCGGCTGGCGTCGGACCGCGAGGCCCCCCAGATCTCGGTGAGCGCCGGACTGGCGCTCTATCCTCGTGATGGCGGAACGGTGGCGACGCTGCTGGCGGCCGCCGATCGGGATTTGTATGCGGCCAAGGGGCGCCTGCCCGAGTCCGTGGCCTGAGAGCCGTCACCGCCGTCCGGTAACCCTGGTCACCGCGCGCCGCGCGACAACGGCCCACCATTCACCTCTATGCCAGTCCAACGCTTCGCCGTGCGGGAGGTCCTCGCCCCGCTGCTCGCCCTCGCCGCTCTCGCTGCCCTGGCCGCCCTCACCGTGCGGTAGAGGAGAATCGCCAAGATTCTGGCGTAGTGAGAGGCATCGGATTTGGTGTCTTCAACGTAAGTGTCTGTGCAACAAATGGTTACCTCCAGCGCTTTCGCGGCCCCGCCTTTGCCACGGCTATTCAGGCCCATGACGTCGTCGTTCCCGGTTTCCCTGGCCTGCGCTGTCGCGCTCGTTCTGGCCGCCTGTACTCACAGCGCGCCGGAGACGGTTCCCGCACCCCGCGACGACCCCCCGCCGTCGCACGTCGTGAAAGAAACGGTGACGGTGCGGGATCGCGATCTCGAGCAGCGGGTGGCGCGGTTGCAGCTGCAGCTGCTCGACCGGGATGCCCTGGTCGAGGATCTTCAGGCTCGGCTCGATGCGGCGAGTCGGGATGCGGTGCGTTCGATGGCGAAGGTGCAGACTCTCGCGACTCGTGCCGAGGCCGCATCGGGGATGGCGGAGGCGCAGATCGTGTTGCAGACGTTGCGGCGCTCGGCGCGGGGGAGGGCGACTCCGGAGGTCGCCCGGGCGACCAAAATGTTGAGCGACGCCGCGAGCGAATTCGATCACCAGAACTACGGCGGGGCACTCTACCTCGCCAACCAGGCGAAGAGCCAGGCCAGTGTGGGCCGCCGTCGCGTGTCGGACGGGAGCGACCCCGCGGCCGTGCGCCCGGGGGAGAGCATGTTTGCGGTCCCGGTGGCGCTCCGCACGACCAGCCGCTGCAATCTCCGGGACGGTCCTGGCGCGACATTCAAGGTGCTCGCGACGCTCGACGGCGGGGCCCAGCTCCTGGGCGTGTCGTACGTGGATCAGTGGATGCGGGTGATGGACGACAGCGGCCACGAGGGCTGGGTCTTCTGGAGTCTGGTGCAGAAGCGCTCGGACGGCGCCGTCTCCGCCGCCGATTCGTCCCCCTAACCGGCGCGCTCCTTGGGCTCGGGCACCCGGACCAGCTTCAATCCCGCCCGCCGCACCTTGTCGCGTCCTTCGCGCTTCGCCTCGTAGAGCGCCTCGTCGGCGGCCGCGATGATGTGCTCGGGCGTCTGGCCGTGCAGCGGGAATTCCGCCACCCCGATGCTCACCGTCATACTCCGCCCGGGGAAGGCCTCCTCGGCGATGCGGCTTCGGATTCGTTCGGCGATCTCCAGGGCTTCCGGCATCGCGGTCTCGGGCAGCATGACCAGGAATTCCTCGCCGCCGTAGCGCGCCACGAAGTCCACCTCGCGGGTCGCCTGCCGCAGCATCGTGGCCACCCGTGCGAGGACGGCGTCGCCCGCCAGATGCCCGAAGCCGTCGTTGTACTTCTTGAAATGGTCCACGTCCACCATCAAAGCGGCGAAGGTGTGCTTCAGCCGCTGTGAGCGCCGCGTTTCGTCGCTCAGCACTTCCATGAGCCGGCGCCGGTTGTACAGGCCCGTCAGCCCATCGGTCACCGAGACGCGCTCCAGCTCCTCGTTCTTCCTTCGCAGCGTCTCGTTCGCGGCGTCGAGTGCCTCGCGGCCCTCGCGCAGACGCACGACCATATTGTTGAAGACCTGGGTGAGATACCCGACCTCCCCCCCGGAAATGACCGGCAGGTCCACCTCGAGGTTGCCGGCCGCGACCTTGGCCGCCCCTTTGGCCAGGCGCTCCAGCGGCCGGACGATGAGGAGGCCCAGGAAGTAGCCGATCAGTCCGATCGCGGCGAGCAGGCCGGCGGGGAGCAGGATCATGACGCGACGCAACCGGGTCACCTGCTGGAAGGCGACGGTGGCCGGCGTTTCGGCCACTACGCCCCAGCGCACCTCCGGGTCGCGGTACAGGCTGCCGAGCACGTGTTCACCATCGAAGCTCGCGTAGCGCGCGACTCCTCCGTCCAGTCCGGCCAGCTGCTCGAACGACCTGACCAGGAGACGAGTGCCCGCGCCCCGCCCAGTGACGACGCTGCCGGTGACCCCGGCGCTGGTGTCGGTGGTGACGAGAAAGATGCGGCCGGAATCCTCTGGCGCATACTGCCGGAAGATCTGCTCGACGGATCCCAGGCTGATCTTGGCGACCAGCGCGCCGAGGAACTTCCCGCTGGGGACGGGAACTGGAACGGCGGCCACGACGAGCGTCGCGCCGAGCGCCTCATCGCGATAGGGGTCCCCGAAGGACGAGTTTGCCGTACTGAGATCATCGGTCCAGTGCGGCGGCATCTGCACCGCCCGGATCTGCCGTCCGCTGGTCGCCAGCACGCGACCCCGGGGGTCAACGACCATCAGCTCGACGTAGTCGGGGAAGCGCTCGCGCACCGACGCCAGGTACTCGCTCAGTCGGAGCTGCCCTGGGGCGACCGGCCCGGGCCGTCTCAGGTCCTCCAGGTTCTCCGTAACGACGTAGGAGCTGGCGAACACGCGCAGATCGTAGACCCGGTCCTTCAGCCACTGTGCCACCGCGTGGGCGCTCTGCTTGCTCGCCCCCGACACTTCCTGGGTGACCTTCTCGGACAGGGACTGCTGCAGATGGGAATAGGCGATCCAGGCGGTCGCGATGGACGGCACGAGGATCGCCAGCACGGCGAACAGCAGAATGCGACTCCGGATGCTGTCGAGATGCAGCGTCCGGGAGTGTTTCGAAATCGATTGTTCCAGGTTGCTCAGTCGCATTCAGGCCCCAAAGGCAATCAGACAATGTTCCAGTGTGGCGTCGTCGCCGCAAGTACAATGCCTGGGGGCAGCGGCGGAAGGTGAACCATGTGAACGAGTTGTGAGCCCGGTCACAGCCCGGGCGTGTGTTGCGTGCCTGCCCGGGGGCAACCATCCGGAGGCGCGCGCTGTCTATGAAGGAGTACCCATCTCTGCCCGGAGAGGCCCATGACGATTGACCGGTCCCGCCGTTGTCTGCTGTTCCTCTGGCTCCTCGTCGTGCCGGCGACTCTCGCGGCGCAATCCGATACCGATGACTGGATGGCCCAATGCCGCCACGACCGCTGGAGCGATCGGCCCCACGTCTGCCGCGTGCGGGAGACCGGCATGCGTCCGGCGGCCGGAACGCTCACCGTGGATCCAGGGAAGAACGGCGGCGTGGCGATCTTCGGGTGGGACCGGGATTCGATCGGGGTGGTGGCGAAGATCCAGGCCGAGGCGCGAAGCGAGGAAGACGCGCGGCAGCTCGCCGATGCAATTCGCGTCGACGCAGGGGGCAACGCGATCCGCGCGACCGGACCCGAGCTGGCGTCGCAGCAGCAGTGGTCGGTGAGCTTCGACGTCTACGTGCCACGCCACACCGATCTTTCGTTGTCGACCGAGAACGGCCCGCTCTCGGTCATGGACGTGACGGGAACGATGGATCTGCGCGCGCAAAATGGTCCGGTGTCGCTCTCGGGGGTGGGGGGTGACATCACGGCCCGGGTGCAGAACGGCCCGCTCTCGGTGAAGCTGGCGGGCGCCCGGTGGGACGGTGCCGGGCTCGACGCGGAGGCGCGCAACGGCCCCGTCGACCTGGCCATTCCCGAGCGCTACAACGCGCAGCTCGAGACCGGGACGGTGAACGGACCGATGGACCTCGCCTTTCCGCTCACGGTGACGGTACAGGGTCACGTCACCAACCGCATCCGGGCGACGCTCGGGGACGGCGGGGCACCGGTCCGCGTCGTCACCACGAACGGCCCGCTGACGATTCGTCGCGCTCACTAGCGGCTTCATCGATTCCGAACGCGCGCCGGGCCTCGTGGGCTCGGCGCGCCCCTCGTCCCACGGTAGCTTCCGGGATGTCCCCTCCCGGCCACGTGTCGCAACCGTTCCGCGCCGAGCTGCGCCGCATGGTGCGTCTCGCACTGCCCGTCGTGGCGGTCCAGCTGGGCTGGATGACGCTGGGGGTCGTGGACACGATCGTCGTCGGACACGTCTCGGCCGAGGCCATGGCGGCGGTCGCCCTCGGCAACCTGTGGTTCCTCGCCGTGTCGATCTTCGGCATGGGCGTGCTGATGGGACTCGACCCGATCGTCGCCCAGGCGGTCGGGGCGGGGGAGGAGGCCGCCGTCGCCCGTGCGCTGCAGCGCGGTCTATTGCTCGTCGGGCTCCTGACCGTGCTGTGCAGCGTCGCGCTGCTGCCCGCGGGACCTCTGTTCGCGGCCCTGCGCCAGCCCGCCGAGATCGTGCCCACCGCCGCGGCCTACGTCAGAATCGCCGTGGGCGGCGTGCTGCCGTTCCTGCTCGTGGTCCTGATCCGCGCGGTGATGCAGGCGACGGGCGAGGTGGCGCCGATGGTCTGGGCGACGCTGGCGGCGAACGCCCTGAACCTCGCGTTGAACTGGGTGCTGGTGTTCGGGCATCTCGGCGTGCCCGCGCTGGGCGCCATCGGCTCGAGCTGGGCGACGACGCTGTCACGCTGGGCGCTGGCCGCGTTCATGATCGGATTCGCCTGGCCCCGCTTGCGGCATCGTCTGTTGCCGTTGCGACGGGAAGCGCTGACGCTCGCGCCGCTGGTTCGCGTGGTGGCGCTCGGCGCGCCGATCGGCCTGCAGTACGAGGTCGAGCTCGGCATCTTCAGCCTGGTCGGGATCATGATGGGACGGCTCGGTGCCGCTCCGATGGCGGCGAATCAGGTGGCGCTGAACCTGGTGTCCGTGACGTTCATGGTGCCGCTCGGGGTCTCGATGGCGGCGGCGGTCCTCGTGGGCCAGGCGGTCGGGCGCGGCGACGTCGCCGCCGCGCGGCGAACCGGGATTGCAGCGCTGGTGTGCGGGGTGGGCTTCATGGCGGCGAGCGGCATGGTGCTGCTCGGATTCCCCCGGTTCCTCGCGAGCGTCTATACGATCGATCCCGCTGTGGCGGCGATCGCCGTGACGCTGATTCCGGCCGCGGGGGCCTTTCAGATATTCGACGGGACGCAGGTCGTTTCCATCGGCATCCTGCGCGGCACGGGAGACACCCGCACACCGCTCCTCGTGCACCTCGTCGGGTACTGGGCGGTTGCGTTGCCGCTGGCGACCTGGCTCGGTCTGCACACGGCCGCCGGGCCGGCCGGGATGTGGTGGGGTCTGGTCGTGGGGCTCGCGGTCATGGCCGCCGTGCTGGCCATCCGCGTGCGGTGGCGCCTGCGCGGGCCGCTGCGGCGGGTCGTGGTGGATCACCCGGTGAACCAAGCGGTGGACGGCGTCGCCTGACCTCGTAGCCGGGCGCACCAACGACGTGCACATTCTTCCGGACCATCTCACCCTCCGGAGCGTGTCATGCCGTATCTGTCGCGTCGGGAATTCGTTCACTCTGCGGGACTCGGTACGCTCGCCGGTATCGCGCGGCCCGCGGCATCCCTCGTCCCTGCGCTGGTCGCCGCCGGTCCGGCGCCCATCGCCGCCGCGCCGTTCGAGCTCGAAGAAGCCACGATCGCCCAGCTGCAGGAGGGCCTGAAGAGCGGGAAATACACCTCCCGGCATCTGTGCCAGCTGTATCTCGTCCGGATCGACGAGATCGACCGGCGCGGCGCGCTGCGCTCGGTGATCGAGACCAATCCCGAAGCGCTCGCCCTGGCGGACGCAGCGGACGCCGAACGGCGGGCGGGTCGTGTACGCGGTCCGTTACACGGCATCCCCGTGCTGGTCAAGGACAACGTCGGTACGGGCGACCGCATGAAGACGGCCGCCGGCTCGCTCGCCCTCGCCGATCGACCGGCGCCGCGCGACGCCACCGTGGCGCGGCGGCTGCGCGACGCGGGCGCGATCCTGCTCGGCAAGACGAACCTCTCGGAGTGGGCCAATTTCCGCTCGACGCATTCGGTGAGCGGCTGGAGCGGCCGGGGTGGGCTGTGCCGCAATCCCTACGCCCTGGACCGCAATCCCTGCGGATCGAGCTCGGGGACCGGAGCGGCGATTTCGGCAAACCTCGCGACCGTGGGCGTCGGGACCGAGACCGACGGCTCGATCGTCTGCCCGTCGTCGGCGAACTCGCTGGTGGGCATCAAGCCGACGCTCGGCCTGGTCTCCCGCCGCGGGATCATCCCCCTCTCGCACACGCAGGACACGGCGGGCCCCATGGCTCGCACCGTCGCCGACGCGGCGACGCTGCTCGGCGTGCTGGCCGGAACCGACCCCGAGGATCCGGCGACCGCGGCGGCACGCCCGGAGAGCGATTACACGAGGTTTCTCGACCCCAAGGGTCTCCAGGGCGCGCGCATCGGCGTGGCGCGAGCCAAGTTCTTCGGTTACAGCGCGGCCGCCGACCGGCTCGTCGAAGCGGCGCTCGACGTCATGAAGCGGGCGGGAGCGGTGATCGTGGACCCCGCCGACATTCCCCACGCCGGCGAGTACGATGACGCCGAGTTCACCGTCCTGCTGTACGACTTCAAGGCCGACCTGAACGCCTATCTCGCGGGGCTCGGCGATCAGGCGCCGTACAAGACCCTCGCCGACCTGATCGCGTTCAACGAAACGGCGCGCGAGCGGGAGCTGCCCCATTTCGGCCAGGAGATCTTCACCATGGCGCAGGAGAAGGGGCCGCTCACCGACGACGCCTACGTCGAGGCGCTGGCGCACTGCCGGCGGTTGTCACGCACCGAGGGGCTGGACGTCGTGCTGGCCAAGCAGAAGCTGGACGCCCTCGTGGCGCCGACGGGGAGCCCGCCCTGGACCACCGATCTGGTGAACGGCGACCACTTCCTGGGTGCGTCATCGACGCCGGCCGCGGTGTCCGGGTACCCGAGCGTGTCGGTGCCGGTGGGGTACGTCCACGGACTGCCGGTGGGAATGTCCTTTATTGGAACGGCGTGGAGCGAGCCGCTGCTCATCAAGCTGGCGTACGCCTACGAGCAGGCGGCGCGGCCGCGGGTAGCCCCGCGCTTCCCGGCGACGGCCGACCTGGGGACACCGTGAGTGTGAGTGTGAAGACCCGCGACTTGCCAGCAGCGGATTTCGGCGGCAACATATCGCTCCTGCCGTCCTTGTCTGCGTCTCAGTCACTCCTGGAGGGATTGTGAACCAACGTATTTGTCTGTTCGTGGTTGCGCTGATCGCGTTCGGCGTGACCGGCGCGTGGGCGCAGGAGCGCCAGATCACCGGCGTCGTGACCGCGGCCGGCGGCGTTCCCATTACGGGCGTCTCCGTATCGGTCGTGGGCACGACGTACGCCACGGTCTCTCACGAAGACGGCCGCTATGTGATCTCGGCACCGGCGGGCGCCGCGACGCTGCTGTTCCGGCGCATCGGCTTCAAGCGGCGGGAAGTCGGCGTCACGGCCGACCAGTCGAGCGTGGACGTGCAGCTCGACCAGGATGTGTTCAACCTGGAGGCAGTCGTGGTGACCGGGCAGCAAACCGGGGTCGAGCGACGCAATGCGGCCACCGCGGCCACGACCGTGACGGGCGCGGAGGTGAACGCCGTCCCGGCGCCCGCGCTGGACCGGGCGCTGCAGGGACGCGTGCCGGGGGCCTACATCCAACAGAACTCCGGCGCACCGGGCGGCGGCACGCAGATCCAGATCCGCGGCTCGAACACGGTGATCGGCGCCGCGGACCCGCTGTACGTGGTGGACGGCGTCATCGTCAGCAACGCGTCGCTCTCCACGGGACTGTTCGCGATCACGGAGAGCGGCAATCCGCAATCCACGCGGAACGACGGGGAAAAGCAGGACGATCCGGTGAACCGGCTCACCGACCTGAACCCCAACGACATCGAAACCTTCCAGATTCTGCGGGGCGCGGCCGCGACGTCGATTTACGGCTCGAAGGGCGTGAACGGCGTGGTGATCATCACGACCAAGCGGGGTCAGTCGGGCAAGCCGCGGGCCTCGATCACGCAGCGCGTCGGGTTCTCGGAGCTGCAGCGCGGGCCCGGGACGCGGTCCTTCACCCTGGACCAGGCCTTGAACCAGTTCGCGGCCAGCGCGGGCGACACCGCCCTCATCCAGTCCTATTTGGTGAACGGCGTGCTGCCGACCTACGATCACCTGCGGGAGCTCGCCGGGGGCAAGCCGCTCTCCAACGAGACGCAGATCGACGTGCGGGGCGGTTCGGGGGGCACGCTCTACTATCTCTCTGGCGGGTTGAAGGGCGACGGCGGGATCATCCAGAATACCGGCGCGCAGCGTCAGAATCTGCGGGCCAACGTCGACCAGAGTTTCTCCGATCGGTTCACCCTGGGGCTGACGACCGCCTTCGACCGTACGACGACCCAGCGCGGCTTTACCAACAACGACAACGCGGGCGCGAGCGTCACCTACGCGCTGGCCTACATCCCGGGCTTCGTGCCGCTCAAGCCGGTGAACGGCATCTTCCCCGATCCGGGCGGTCTCAGCTACCAGGGGGCCAACCCGCTGCAGACGACCGCGCTGGGCAGCAATGACGAGACCGCCGTGCGCTTCACCGGGGGCCTGAATCTGCGGTATCAGGCGCTGCAGACGGAGCGCCACAGCCTCCAGCTGGTCGGCGCCGGGGGGATCGACTTCTTCAACCAGAAGGACGAAGTGTTCGCGCCGCCCGAATTGTACTTCGAGGCGCGGCAGACCAATCCCGGCGGCTCCGTGCTCTCCAATGCCGACGGCCGGTTCGCGAACTGGAACCTCAACGGGATCTTCACCTACACCTCGAGCACCGGGTCGTGGACGGCGACCACGGCGACCGGCCTGCAGTGGGAGGACCGGGCGATTTCGCGTTCCCGCATCATCGCGCGCGGCCTGCTTCCCGGCCAGCAGAACGTCAACCAGGGGGCGGTGATTACGCCGTTCGAGGAGAACACGCACGAGCGCACCGCCGCCGTATACGGGCAGGAGGAGTGGCTCGGGATGGACCAGCGGTTGCTGCTGTCGGCCAGCGTGCGGGCCGAGCGGTCGAGCGCCAACGGCGACCAGAACGCGTACTACCTGTTCCCGTCGTTCCGGGGGTCGTACCGGTTTCCGGAGCTGCTGGGGGCGGGCAGCGACGTGAAGCTGCGCGCCGCCTACGGTGAAACCGGCAACCAGCCGTTGTT
>DATGDE010000285.1:0-3874 GCA_035311125.1 Gemmatimonadales bacterium | reverse complement strand
GAACGGCACCTTCGCCCAGGCCTGCGCGAACGCTCCGCCCAGCGAGTAGACCGGATCGGCGCCGTGCACGAGCAGGACGGCGACCTTCCCCGCGGCCATGTCGGCAGTGAGATCGACCAGGTCGCCGAAGCGGCCCGCGCTCCCCCCACCCTGCGCCAGTTCCCCACCGAAGCGCACGGTCTTGCCGACCGCTCCGGCGACGTAGTTCAGGATGTTGACCGCCGCCACGATTGCGGCGCCGTTGGAATAGTGGGCCGCCATTCCCCCGGCCACCGCGAGCCCTCCGCCCGACACGGCGAACTCGCGCGCCAGCCGCTCGATCACGCTCGCCTCGAGCCCCACTGCCTGCGCCACCGCATCGGGATCGGGGAACGACAGGCGCGCGGCATCCGCGGGCACCGCGGCCAGCCGGTCACGCACGATCACCCGCGCCATGGCGAGGGCCAGCTGGCCTTCGGTTCCGGGAGTCACCGAGAGCCATTCGTCCGAGGACAACGCGGTCTGCGGCAGGCGGGGGCCGACGTAAACGAACTTCGCCATGCCGCTGGCGTTGCCGGAGTCGAAGCTGTGCGCCTTGGTGAAGGCGTTCTGATAGCCGACGGGGGAAAGCCACGTCTCCATGAAGTCGGCGCCGAAGGACATGATGTACTTCGCGGCCGCAAAATCGTAGGTGGGGACCGCCGCATCGCCGAACGCGAGCCGGTTGCCCTCCCGCAGCGCTTCGAACCCGAAGGGCTCGCAGGTGATGTGCCGCCCACCGGCATGCTTCGTCCACTCGTCCACCAGCTCCCCGAAGCTGCCGGACTCGAGGCCCGTGACGAACACCAGGCCTCCCTGCCGGGCGGCGGCCACCTTGGCGCGGAGCGTCGCGATCGCATCGTCCCAGGTGATCGGGGCGAATTGTCCGGTGGCGGCGCGCTGCATCGGGCCGGTGACGCGATCGGGGTTGTAGACCCCCTGCAAGGAGGCTTGGCCCCGCGCGCACAACCGTCCGTGGTTGACCGGAGAGAGCGGGTTGCCCTCGATCTTCAGGGCGCGCCCTTCGCGGACCTTCACCTGAATGCCGCACCCGGCGCTGCACTCGCGGCAGGTACTGGCGTAGTAGGTGGGGATACCGGGTATCTGGTCCTCGGGAGGAATGACGTACGGAACGAGATGCTCGGTCGGTTCGGGACCGATGCCGCACCCCGCCAGCGCCGCGGCACTACCTCCCGTCACACCGAGGACCTTCAGGAACCGCCGCCGGTTCATCCCGTCGCTCATATCGTTTCCGACGCCCCGCCTAGTAGTGACACACCGAGCAGTCTCGGCTCAATTTGCGTTCCAGGTGACACCGGATGCACCAGCCCATCTTGAGGGTGGAGACCTGCGAGATCTGGGTGGTGCCGTTCACGGTGCCGTGGCAATTGGCGCACGACTCCGGCCCCGTCCCCAGCACCTTGATGTGACGCATGTGGGGGAAATGGACGAAGCCGGGCAGCCAGTACACACGAACCCACTCCGGTGCCTTCCGGTCGCTCCAGGCCTTGCGCACCTTGCTGATTTCGGCCTGATGCGACGGGGTGGACCCGCCGATGATCTGATGGCAGCCGATGCAGGTGCGCAGCGCCGGCATCCCGGGCTCGCTCGAGGCCGTCACGGTATTGTGGCAATACAGGCAGGGGATGCGATCCTGCCCGGCGTGGATGTCGTGACGGAAGAAGATCGGCTGGCGGGGGCCCGCGAGCGCCGCCGTGTCGGTGATGACGGGAGCTTTGTATCCCGGCGTACCGGGTGAGGGAGCTGCGCCCTGCGACGCCAGGGGGGCGACTGCGAAAGCCAGGATGATCGACGACAGGAATCCGGTCGCGGTTCTGCCCCCTCTGGTGATCACCAAAGCGCTGGCCTCGTATGGCAAAGGCTTAGTACGGCTATATGGATGCGGGCGCGGGGAATGTAGTGCGGCCGCCGAACGCCGCACAAGGCCCGCTCAGTCGGGCCGCGACAACAAATGGTGCTTGAGCTGAATGACGCCGACGAACCCGTCCACCGTTACCAGATCGGGGAAATCCATCCAGCACCAGCGCACGCCGTCCACGATCTCGCCGTCCCGTACCGCGTGCTTCACCGCCCGCGGCAGGCCGTCGGCGAGGATCAACTCCTGCTCCTCGGAGTCGTTGAGCACGAACGTGCCGCTCACTCCCGACTCCATGGGGTGCAGGAAGCCGAGCTTGCGGCCGCCCACCTCGTACATCCACACCCACTTCCAGGCGGTGCCCATGTAGACGATCTGCTCGGTGACGTGGCGCAGCGCGCGGATGTTCTCGCGCGCGCGCTTGAACCGCCCGGCCGCGAGTTTGGGGAGATCGCGCGCCGGTGCGTCCGACTTGGGTCGGGCGCGGGGGCTTAGATAGAGATTGGTTGCCCAGTATCCATTCGGCAGTCGGGACATCGGCACTCTCGCGGTTGGGATTCCGGTTGCGTACAAAGGCACAAGAAGTTACAGGCGTGGTCAACACGTACCCGTATGTTCCACTATGCCAAGCAGTTACACTGGGGGAACGATTCCCAGCCCCGCGAGCGGGTCAGGGGAGCCGCAGCGAGACCCGAGTCGCGACTCGGTAGCGCGCGGCGTCGATCTGATGGGCCGCCGACCGGTCCGGCACGGCCATGCGACCATCGCGACCCATGGCGAGCTCGATCACGTCGCGGTCGCGACCGTACCAGCGGGCGCTCGGCTCGAGGTCCGACGGATACACGCACCGCGGCAGCGCGGCGACGGCCAGCGGGGCCTGGGATCCAATGCCGGACTCGGGCATCGTCCCGGCCCACAGCGCGGCGCCATATGACTCCGCGATCCGATAGATGCGGCACACCTCGGTGAGTCCACCCACCCGGTGCACTTTGATGTTCCACACGCGCGGTCCCTGGAGCTCCGCGATCTGTCGCGCGTGGCTCGCGCTCTTCAGCGTCTCGTCGAGACAGATCGGCGTCCGGAGCGTCTGCCCCAGGCGGGCGTGACCCACGAGCTCCTCCGGAGCGAGCGGCTGCTCGATGTAGAGCAGGCCGGCGTCGTCCAGGGTTCGCAGGGCGCGCTCATGCTCCGGCCAGTCGTAGGCTCCGTTCGCGTCCACGGTCAACGGCAGATCCACACCGGCCATCGCGTCGCGCGCGGCGCGCACGGCCAGGTCGTCCCAGTCCGGCATCACCTTGATCTTCACCCGCCGGTAGCCGAGCTCGAGGGCGGCGGCGATCCAGCGCGCCAGGGTCGCCGGCCGCCGGTCCTCCGGAATGCCCAGGGCGACGCCGCACGGAATCGCGGCTGCGCGGGATGCGCCGAGCCGATCGGACACGAGTCCGGCGAGGCTGGAGCTTCGCCGGTCGGCCTCGAGATCCCACGCCGCCGTCTCGACGCCGGCGCGCGCGAACGGATTGCCGCGCACCCCGGCGCGCAACGCCACGTCGAGCGCCTCGGGTTCCGCGAATTCCCGCCCGACGACCCGCGGCAGCAGGACGCGGGCGATCAGGTCGCGGGCGCCGGCGAGCGTTTCTTCCGAGTAGAACGGCAGCTCGAACGGCGGCGACTCTCCATACCCCACGTGGCCGGCGTCGTCATGCAAGGCCACGATGAGGGACCGTCGTTCCCGGATCGCGCCGCCCGAGATGATGAACGGCTCGACCAGGGGCAGTGCGAGCTCAAACAGCTCAGCTCTTGTGACGAGCATGCGGCAGATCGAGGAAGTGCAGCTCACCAGCTCGCCGGTGCACGGCGCCCTGCTGCTCGAGGCGCCACAGCTCGGCGACGAGTCCATCCTGCGGGTGGAACACCAGCTGGTGCAGTGCCCGTTGAGCGCGCGATCCGGACCGCGCCGCGAACTCGTCCAGCGGCAGCTGA
>DATGDE010000284.1:0-7520 GCA_035311125.1 Gemmatimonadales bacterium | reverse complement strand
CCACAAAGCTGCGCATCGTGTGACAGCGAGCGCAGGAGGTGCCGACCTCGCCCTGGTGCGGGTCCTTGTGGCAGGAGGCGCAGTCGCGGGAGGCGCCCTTGAACGTCAGGGTCGTGTGACACGACTTGCATGCAACGCTGGCGTGAGCGCCCTCGAGCGGGAAACCGGACTTCCCGTGATCGAACGACGCGCTGATCTTCGCCGGCGCCCAGCCGTCGGCACTGTGACAGGTGGCGCAGGGCTGCTCCAGCTGACCGTGGGGATTCTTGGTATCGGGGCGCTGGGCGCTGCCCGTCTCAACCACCGCGAAGGACAGCAGGCCCCAGAGAATCGTCGCGCGAAGGCTCATTGACGGACTCCATCACTGTGGCAGGACTCACAGCGGGTGGAAACGGGACGATACTTGATGATGCGCGTGTTGCCGGGACCAGCGACCGTGGCGTGACACCGGTCGCACGCCACGTTGGCGTGGCCGCCGCGCAGCGGGAACTTCGTGTCCCGGTCGTGGTCGAACCGCGCCGCCGGCACAAACGCATCGGAGCTGTGGCAGCTCTCACACTGGTCGCCAGCCGGCCGGCCGGCGAACTGATTGCCGTGCGGGCTTTGATGGCACCCCACACAACCCTGGGTCCGCGTGGTGAACAGCAGCGGCGCGCCGGTCCAGCGAACCTGGACGAGCGTTGAGGCCGCCGGCGTGTATCGCAGGTCCGCGTGGCAGCCCACGCACGGCACCGCGCGGTGGGCACCTTCCAGCTTGAACCCGTAGGCGTCGTGGGCGGCCACGTCGATCGTGGAGGGCCGGTAGCCCCGGGCGTCGTGGCAACCGAGGCACCCGCCCCGCACGGGGTGCGCGCCGCGCTCAGCGAAACGCCCCTGGTGTGGGTCCACGTGGCAGGCCACACACTCCAGCTCCCCCAGCCGGAACAGCACACCAGCCTTGCCGAGCGTCACCGTGCTCGGCAGCGGCGCCAGCCCTTTTCGCTGGGCGCTGTGGCAGGCGCCGCACCCGACTTCCGCGTGCCGGCCCTCGAGCCGGAACCGCGTCTTGGCGTGGGCGGCGACCGTAAAGGTACTGGGCCTCCATCCCGCGATCGCATGACAGGCGCCGCAGTCGCCGCCGTCCGCCCGGGCACCGAGCTGACCACCGTGGTCGTCCCGGTGGCAATCGAGGCAACGCGCGAACGCCGGATGCATCTGGATGCCGGCCGAACCGAGCTGACCCGCCGGCACGCCGGTCGGATTCTTCACGTGACACGAGACGCAGACGACCTGACGATGCCGCCCCTCGAGCGGGTATTTCGTCTTCGCGTGTTGCTCGACCGTGAACCCGGCGACCGCGAATCCATCCACCGTGTGGCATGCGGCGCAGTCCACCACCGCACCGGCGAGCGTCGCCGTCCCGCCGTGGGGGTCGGTGTGACACGACGTGCAGGTCGCGAACGGCGGATTCTTCCCCTTGAGACCCGGCGTGTCATGACACTTGGCGCAGGTCACGGACACGTGCGCACCCCGCAGCGGATAGCGGGTCCGGTCGTGGTTGAAGTTGCCCCGGTCGATGACCTTGAACCCGGTCGTCACGTGGCAGTCACTGCATGGGCCTGCGAAGCGGCCGCGGTGCGGGTCTGTATGGCAGGAGACACAGTCGCGATGTACCACCGGCTTGAAGACCGGCACGGTATCACCCGCCGCCGGCTTGTGACACGAGGCGCAGCGGACGTCGCGGTGCTTTCCGGTCAGCGGGTAGTCGGATTTCGCGTGGTCGAATTTCGGCGCCGGCGCCCAGTGCTCTGTGTCGTGGCACGACAGGCAGTTCTGGCTCAAGGAACGCCGGTGGACGTCGCTGTGGCACGACGTGCACGTCGTTTCCAGCCCGACCCACCCGGGGGCCGCCGCCGGCTGCGGCGCCAGGGCGGCCGCCGGCCCCTTCCGGAAGGCCGCCTTGTGGCAGTCGGCGCACTTGATGGTCCGATGGCGCCCATCCAACGGCCATCCCGCGAGGGCGTGGTCGAACCGCTCTGGAGTGCGATCCGGCCAGGCGATGAGCGCGAAATCCTTTCCCGCATGGTCGGGGTGACAACTGGAGCACGGCTGCTGCGGCGCGCGGGCGTGGTATCCGCGATTCTGCTGCCGCATCGAGGCGATCTCCTTGTGGCACTCGAGGCAGCGCACCGTCATCTCCTCCTTGCTGCCGCCGCCGTGGCAACTGACGCAGCGCAATGCGCCTTCGAGCTGTGCGTGCGGCTTGGCGAGCGGGCCTGGGGAGATCTGAGCGCGCAGGGGCGCGGCCAGCAGCAGCGCCGACGCCCAGACCAATCCGACAGGTGTCCGGACACCCCTCACCACAACCACGTCGCGCCGAGCGCCACGACGACCGTCACGTGGATCAGCACCGCCAGCAGTGCGGCGATCGCCACGGGCCGGTGCAGCACATGCCACCAGCGGAACAGCGCGTGCGTGGCATCCAGCATCCGGGCTTGCTGGGTGAGCGCCATCTCTCGTTTCGCGAGTCGCAACACCCACCGGAACACCTGCCGATCCTGCTTGCGACGCCGCGGCGTGCTCTGCGCGTAGAGCCGGCGGAACCGCCGCGCCGCCCGGCGGCGCGCCAGGTCGTCCGCCACCAGCTGGAACAGGGTCCGCACGATGCCCGCCCGCCCGCCGGAGCCGCGCCCGGTATCGAGCGCCGCCTCGATGCGCTGCAGATCGAGTCCGGTGCTCGTCGCGATCTGCTCGAGCAGCTGCTTGCGGCGCGCGCCGATCTCCTCGATCGTCAGCTCGATCCCGGCTTTGCCGCGGGGAATGCGGGCATACAGATAGCGGCCCACGACCCCGCTCGCCCACACCACCATCATGGACCAAAAGCCCAGCCCAATCAGTCCTTCGAACCGCCACGCCGCATGGATGGCCACGAGCAGCGGCAGCGACAGCGCCGCCAGCACGTGTACGTCGAGCCACCGGCCCACCGAGCCCGTCCACGCGAGCCAGCGGGCCTTCTTGCGGAACGGATAGAGCCAGAGAAAGATGAAGATGGCGATGGCCAGGAGACCGGCGCTCTGCCCCACGTATCCCGCCGGCTTGAGCCAGGCGTGTAACGGACTGCGGACCCGCTCCGCCACGGGTGCGGTGTAATAGGGAAGGCCGACCGCGCAAATCGCGATCAGCAACCCGACGAAGCTCAGCAGCAGGAAACGGGACAGCCGGACGCGGGAGCCGGGGACCGGGACGCTCGGCCGGCGAGGCGGATTCGAGATCGGAGAATGTCTCGGCGACGCTGCGCGCTGAGGCGACGCCGCGACGGCTTTCGGCTCGGGACTCACGCTCACTAGGCCTCCCCGGCCCAAGCCGGGTAGTGATCGTTTGATGAAGGGCCGCGGACCGCGATGTAGACCCGCAGCAACAAAGGCACGGGACGTGCGACAGCAAGATACGTACGTAAGTATTCGAAGTTCCGAGTCTTATCCAACTGGCGTATCGGCAAGGTTTTGTCATGTGACCCGACGGCCCGGTCACGGCACCGGATGCGGTGAATTGCGCCACCTGACTCGTTTTACGACATGGACAATACCGTCACGCTGATCGGCTTCATAATTCTCGTCGGCCTCCTGGTCCTCTCGGCGGTGGTGCGCGCACGGCGGAAGGAGGCCGCGGCGTTGGCCGCGACCCGGCGCGCGGGCCTGTCCCCGGCGGGGCCGCGCGCCCAGCACCCCCACATTGACGTCTCCCATTGCATCGGCTGCGGGGCGTGCGTCGACGTGTGCCCAGAAGACGTGCTGGCAGTCATCGCAGGGAAGGCCGCGATCATCAGCGCCCACAAGTGCATCGGACACGGGCTGTGCGCCGAGGCGTGTCCCGTGGGAGCGATCGAGATCGTCATGGCGAGTCCCGGCATCGCGGCCGACCTGCCCCGGCTCTCGCCCCAGCTCGAGACCAACGTGCCGGGCATGTTCGTGGTCGGCGAACTGGGCGGGCTGGCGCTGATCAAGAACGCCGTCAACCAGGGGCGCGAGTGCATCGACACCATCGCCGGGCGGCTGGCCCGCGCGGGACGGGCACCCGTCGGTGTGCAGGACGTGTGCATCGTCGGCGCCGGTCCCGGCGGCATCAGCGCCTCGCTGCGGGCGGTCGAGCGCAAACTCAGCTACGTCACGCTCGAGCAGGACGAATTCGGCGGCACCGTCGCCAAATTCCCGCGGCAGAAGCTCGTGATGACGAGCCCGGTCGACTTCCCCGTGTATGGGAAATTCAAGAAGCTCCAGCTGTCGAAGGAGGAGTTGCTCAAGTTCTGGCACAAGATCCACAGGGAAGCCGGCCTGGCCGTGCGGACGAAGGAAAAGGTCGAGACGATCGCCCGGGGGGATGCGGGAATCTTCACGATCGTCACATCGCGGGGACGCTATCGAGCGCGCACGGTGGTCCTGGCGATCGGACGACGCGGCAGCCCGCGCAAGCTCGGCGTCCCGGGCGAGGAGCTCCCCAAGGTCATGTACAGCCTGCTCGACGCCGAGGCGTACACGGAATCCCGCATTCTCGTCGTGGGCGGTGGCGACAGCGCGGTGGAGACCGCGATGGGGCTCGCCCATCAGCGCGGCAACTCGGTCACCCTCTCCTATCGCAAAGGCGAATTCAGCCGCATCAAGGAACGCAACGCCCAGCGCCTGAAGGAGTACGTCAGGGCGGGGAAGCTGTCCGTCGTCTTCAACTCACAGCCGGTGGAGATTCATGAGCGCCTCGTCGTGCTCGAGGTCGCCGGCAGCCGGCGGGAGCTGCCCAACGATTTCGTGTGGGTACTGGCGGGAACGCTCCCCCCCAACGACTTCCTCCAGCACATCGGGGTGCAGTTGGGTCTGCAGGATCTCACGCAGGCCGCGAGCATCGAGGCGCGTCGCAGCGCCTGACTCGTGCGCCGCCGCTCCTGACTCACATGGTCAGCCCGTGCTGGACGGCGTAGCGAATCAGCTCGGCGCTGGACTTGAGCTGCATCTTCCGGAGCAGTCGCGCCCGGTGCGTGCTGACGGTCTTGGGCGACAACCCGAGCTCGGTGGCGATCTGCTTCACGGTCTTCCCGCAGCCGATCATGCAAAGCACCTCGTACTCACGCTGCGACGCCCGCTCATGCGGCAGCTCGCCGCTCGAGGCGTTCTCGACGCTGGCCGCGAGCGCCGCGGTGATGTAGCGCCCGCCCGCGGCGACCTGCTTGACCGCCGCGATGATGTCGTCGGGCGGCCGATCCTTGGTCACGTAGCCCGCCACCCCTTCCCGCAGGGCCTGCGCCGCGAACTGCTCCTCCGTGTGCATGGTCACGACCAGGACGCGGATGGCCGGGAACGCCGCCCGTAGCACCCGCAGCAGGCCCGGGAACGGAGCGCCCGGCATGGACAAGTCCAGCACCAGCACGTCGGGCAGGGTCGCGCGAACCATCGTGACGGTCTCGTCACCATCGGCCGCCTCGCCCACCACCGTCAGGGTCTCGTCGTCGGCGATCACCTGTTTGAGCCCCGCGCGCACCAGCGGGTGATCGTCCGCGATCGCCACGCGAATCGGGAGGCTCATGCGGAAGCGTCCTTGCGCGGCAGCGGCAGGCGGACGGTCACGCGCGTCCCGCCTTCGCTGCGGGCACGCACCTCCACACCGCCGTTCCAGCGCAACGCCCGCTCGCGCATGCCGAGCAACCCGAGCGCGCGCGCGTCGGCGGCCTCCTCCGGCTGGATGCCACGGCCGTCGTCCTCAACGCGCAGCACCAGCTCCCGCTCCTTTCCCTTCCGGGTGAGTCCCAGCTGCACCTCCACGCGCTCCGCCCCGGCATGGCGCGCGACGTTGGTGAGCGCTTCCTGCAGGATCCGAAACAGATCGATCGCGCGGTCGGCATCGAGCCCACTCAGGTCGGCCCGAAGGTGCGGTGCGCACGAGATGCCCGTCCGTCGCGCGAACTGCTGCGTCTCCCACTCGATGGCCGCCGCGAGCCCCAGTTCGTCGAGCACCCCCGGTCGCAGCTGCGTGGCCAGCGTCCGGACCTGACCGATCGTCCCCTCGATGAGTCTCGCCATCGTGGCGCACTTGTCGAGCAGCGACGTTTGCTCCCGCGGAATGCGCGCCTCCAGCCACGCGACGTCCATCCGCAGCGCGGTGAGCACCTGCCCCATCTCGTCGTGGATCTGACGGGCCAACGACGTGCGCTCGTCCTCGCGCGCCTTGCGCAGCTGCCCGGCGAGATTGCGCAGCTGCGCGCGTGATCGCTCGAGCTCCCCGGCCACCCGATGGCGCTGCGTGACGTCCTTGGCCACGCCCAGGACCCCCACCACCGCTCCCGTGGCATCACGCATCACCGACCGCCGCGTCTCCACCCACAGAGGTGTGCCGTCCTTGTGTCGCCGCTGCGCCTCTTCCGATGCATCGCCGGCCGCCAGGACGCGCTCCAAGTCCGGCGCT
The DNA here is from genome assembly GCA_035311125.1 of Gemmatimonadales bacterium. Classification (GTDB taxonomy): domain Bacteria; phylum Gemmatimonadota; class Gemmatimonadetes; order Gemmatimonadales; family GWC2-71-9; genus DASTHG01. Next base: position 1,094 of record DATGDE010000284.1, on the reverse strand, counting down.
ACCGACTCGCCCTCCGGAAGGACCGCGCCGATGCTGCGGCCGACGATTTCCGCCGCCCCGTACCCGTACAAGGTCTCGGCCCCCTGATTCCAGTACTGTACACGACCCTGCAGGTCGACGAGGATCACGCTGTCGTGGACGTTGTCGAGAATGCACGACTGGAACCGCTCCACGGCCTCCCTCCGCCGCCGCTCCGAAACGTCCCGTAGCCAGGCTCCGAGGAACCGGCGCCGACCGTCGTTGATCGGCGTGAGCCCCAGCTCGACCGGGATCGCATGCCCGTCGCGATGACGTGCGGTCATCTCGCGGCGACGCGCCGCCTGCCGGCGTTCCCCGGGGGCGAGGCGCGTCTCGGAGTCCCAGCTCCCCGCCGGTGGCTCGGGATCGATCAGCGACGAAAACGGCCGTCCGACGGCCTCCGCTGCCGTCCAGCCGAGCAGCGCTTCCGCCTGCCGGTTCCAGAAGCAGATCGCACCGCCGTCGTCGATGAGCACGACGGCGTCGAGCGCCGCGTCGAGCACGGCGCGGAGCGGCAGTTCCGGTTCACCCGTGCGGGCGGTCACGGCACGGCGATGCGCAACAGTCATGCGGATTGATCGGGTGTTGTGTCACTCACGATAGGGCCGCTCCGAGGGCTCGCAAGGGGTCGCTCCAGGCGAGGAGCAGCTTGCCGGTGTTGCGGTTCTCGCGCATCCGCCGCAATGCCAGCCCCGCCTCCGTCGCTGGGTACACGGCATCCACGTTCACGCGGAGCCGCCCCGTCGCAAAACCGGGGAAGCATTCCTCCCGGAAGCGGGCGATCAGCCGAGCCTTCTCGGGTCGGCTCCGCGCCCGCAGCGTCGACCCGACCAGCCGGGCCCGCTTCTTCATCAGCATGGCGAGATCGATCTCGGCACGAGCCCCGCCCATCGTCGCGATCACCACGATCCGGCCACCGGGCGCGAGCAGCCGCAGGTTGCCGGCCACGCTGGACCCGCCGATGGGATCCAGGACGACGTCGACCGTGTCGCTGCCCCATTGCCGCTCCACCTCGAAGCTGCCGTTCTCCGTCGCTGTCACGACGGCGAGATCCGCACCGGCGGCCTCGAGCGCGG
>DATGDE010000283.1:0-2290 GCA_035311125.1 Gemmatimonadales bacterium | reverse complement strand
CTGCTCTATGCGTGGTTCGGCGACAAGGTGAACGTGCCGACGTGGATTCTGGTGACGGCGATCGTCGTACCGGCGGCGATAGTGATCGGCGGCCGGCTGCTGCGCGGGGAAGCGTTGCTCGCAGAAACGGCGGATGGCGTGGGCCAGCCGGTCGACGCCGTTCTCGACAACCGGTCGTCGCAGCCGTTGCAGGATCAGAGGGTAGACGTACCTTCGGGAACGGGACCAGGCGAGGCGATGGTTTGACTGGGGAGCGTCCACACGCGGGGGGGCAATGAACGTTTCCGGCGGGATGGCGATGCGGATGCTCTTCAAGGGGATTCACAACCGTGTGCGTAAGTTGCCGCTATCGGTGTCGTTCGAAGTTACCCACGCATGCACGGCCAACTGCTGGCACTGCAACTGGGGTGGCCCCATCAAGGAGACCCGCCGCAGCGCGGCGGAGTATGCCGCCATCTGCCGCGATCTGCAGCCCGTAGTCGTGAACGTCTCCGGCGGGGAGCCGATGGCGCGCGGCGATCTGGACGACATCGTGCGGGCCTTGTCCCATCCCGGGCGGTTGCCGTGGGTGGTGGTGGTGAGCAACGCGTCGCAGCTCTCACCGGAGCGGTTCCTGCGCCTCAAACGGGCGGGCATGCACCAGCTGTCGCTCTCGATCGACTTTCCCGACGACCGCCACAGCGAATTCCGCCGTATCCCCGGCCTGTTCGGCCATATGGCGGAGGTCGTGCCCCAGTGCGTGGCGCTGGGAGATCCAGACGACGTCTCGCTGAACTGTTGCATCACCGCCTGGAACTACCGGACGGTGCCAGACGTCGTCCGCCTCGCGGCCCGCTGGGGTGTGAGCGTCAATTTCTCGGCCTACACCCCGCTGCGCATGGACGACCCTTCCGGTCTGGTCCATCACAACGGCTCGGCGGCGGAGTTGAAGGAGAAGATCGCCGAAGTGATCGCTCTGAAGCGCGAGGGCTACCCGGTCTACACGTCGGAGCGGGTGCTCTGGAGGTTCCACAATTTCCTGACCGGCGGCCGCGCCCCCGGATGTCAGGCCGGGTATCGCTTTCTCGTGATCAACCCGGACGGCCGGCTCACGCCGTGCGCGATGGTGATGGCCTACTTCGACGATCACCGCAGCATGCAGCGCGAGTTCTCCCGTCAGAACAGCTGCGAAGCGTGCTTCATCAGCACGCGCGCCAATTGCGAGAAGACCACGTGGGAGTCGCTGGCGGACAACGCGGACACGCTGCGCCAGCTGTTGCCCTGGCACCGGGGGCGCCGCAGGGCCGCGGCGCAGCGCTCGGCGCCGCTGCCCGTGCTCGAGCAGGAGGTGCGGTGAGCCGCCGCTGCCCCCAATGCGGGCGGGAATTGACGTCCCTCAGCGTGCGCTGTGACTGCGGATACGAGCTTCCCGAGGCCCGCGACCTGCGATCCGACCCGGATCGGCCGAGCTGCAGCGTCTGCGGCGCGGCCATCGCGCTGGCGGATCAGCGGTGCCCGGCCTGCGGGGCTGAGGGGTATCCCGCCCGCCGAGCGCGGCGCGGCAAACGGAGCCTCGGGTCGCCCTGACCCGGCCGTTGTCCGGCGGCGGGCCGCTTATATTCTCGGCACCTATGCTCACCCTCGCCCTGTTGCCGCTCCAGTTGCTGCTGCTGTTCCGGGGAAGCGATACCCCGATGGATTGGGTCCGCTCGCTGCCCGCGGCCACGGTGGCCCTGCACCCCGATCAGCACGAGCTCGTCATCGAGCTGGCGCCCGTGGATCTCCCCGCGGGCATGATGCATGACCACGCGATGGCCGGGATGGACATGCCCGGCATGCCGATGAGCGAGCACAGCGCCCACAATCCGGCGTATCCGCCGGTGATGGGCGTCGATCTGCCGCTGACCGGCTGGATGTCGGGATTTCGCATCGAGCTCGTCGACTCGGCCGGCCGGGCCGTGCCGAGCGAGCTGCTACACCACTACAATCTGATCGACCCCAACCACCGGGAGCTATTCCTTCCGATCTCGCGCCGCGTGCTGGCGGCGGGCAGCGAGACCGGAGCGGTGCACATGACGCGATGGCTGTTTGGCGCGCCGTTCGTCAAGGGCGACCGTCTGGTGGCGAGTGCCATGCTCCACAACCCCACCATGCAGAGCTACCGCGGCGTGCGCACGCGGCTGATCCTCACCTACGCCGACGACGGGCACTGGTATCCGCTGCTCCGCGCGTACCCCTGGCAGTTCGACGTTGCGTTTCCCGTGGGAGACAAATCGTTCGATCTGCCGCCCGGTCGCTCGGAGAAGTTCTA
>DATGDE010000282.1:0-4163 GCA_035311125.1 Gemmatimonadales bacterium | reverse complement strand
GACCGCCGCCGCTGCAGCCACCGGGATGAAGCTCTGGGGCTTCCACTCGAACAACAGCAGCTCCACCGCCAGCAGCACGGCGGCGAGCGGCGTCGCGAACACCGCCGCCATGCCAGCCGCGGCCCCGGCGACGAGCAGCGTCTTGCGCTCGCCCGGGGACAGATGGAACGCCTGCGCGAACAGGGAGCCGAACGCTCCGCCCGTCATGATGATAGGCCCCTCGGCGCCGAAGGGACCGCCGGTCCCGATCGCGATCGCTGAGGAGAGCGGCTTCAGCACCGCCACCTTCACGTCCATGCGGCTGCCGCCGATGAGGATCGCCTCGAGCGCTTCCGGGATACCGTGGCCGCGAATGCGCTCCGATCCGTACCGCGCCAGCAGTCCCACGATGAGCCCGCCGACGACGGGGATCGCCACGGCCCAGGGGCCGGGATGAGCGTCGGCGGGGGAAACGAGGGTGCTGGCGATCTGGTGATAGTAGAAGAGGTGCGTGAAGAAGCCGATCAGCCTGACCAGAGCGAGCGCCACGAACGCGCCCACGACTCCGATCAGGGTCGCCATGACCGTCAGCCGCAACACCCGGGTGGTAGTCGTGAAATCGGCCAGGCTTTCCGCTCGTTCCTGGGTTGCCGATTCCGAGTCGGTTGGGGGGAGCTGGGAGGGGTTCACAGTCTGAGAACCTAATGAGTCATAGCGGCTTACGCGACTGTCATTGAATATAACGAACGTTCGTGCTATTATTTGCCATGCGCAAAGGCGACCTCACGCGGCAGTCGATTCTGGAAAGAGCCACGGGACTCGCGAGCAAAGTTGGTCTCGATGGAGTGACGATCGGTGCGCTCGCCGCCGAGCTCGACCTGTCCAAGAGCGGCCTGTTCGCCCACTTCCGCTCGAAGGAAGCACTGCAGCTCCAGGTGCTCGAATTCGGCGCGACGCAGTTCCTGGAGCAGGTGATTCGCCCGTCCCTCGCCGAGCCCCGTGGCGAGCCGAGGCTCCGGGCGCTGTTCGACCGCTGGCTCGACTGGACCCGCTCCAGCCCGTTGCCGGGCGGATGTCTGTTCGTGCAGGCCGCGGTCGAATTCGACGATCGTCAGGGTTCGGTGCGCGAGCGCCTAGTCGGGATCCAGCGTCAATGGCTCGGGGTTATCGCAACGTCGCTGCAAAAAGGCATCGACGCCGGGGCGTTTGCTGGTGGTGTCGACCCGGAACAATTCGCTCAGGACGTGTACGGAGTGATGCTGGCCTATCACCACGCGTCGCGCCTGCTGCATGACCCGCACGCCGAAGCGCGCGCCCGGCGCGCGTTCGAAGCGTTGCTCGCGGGTGCGCGCGGCGCGGCTCACTGAACTGAGGGCGTTCACCGATGCGATTGCTGCGACTCGGATTTCGTTCCTTGCAGGCGGTGTCTCCGGCCCGGGCTGCTGCCCTGGCCGAGCGGTTGTTCTTCACTCCGCCGCGCTCGCGCCTGACGCCCGCCATGCGCGGCGAGCTGGAGCGCGGCAGGCCGTTCACCCTGATGGTGGATGGCCACCGCGTCGCCTGCTGGTCGTGGGGGCCGGCAGGCGGGCCCGTCGCCTACCTGGTGCACGGCTGGGGATCGCGCGGTGGCCGTCTCACGGCCTATGTGCAGCCGCTCCAGGCCGCCGGATTCCGGGTGATCGCCTTCGATGGCATCGGGCACGGTGCATCCGAGGGGCAGTTGAGCTCGGCGCCGCAACTCGCCCGCGCGCTCGCCGCCCTCGCCGAGGCCACGGGTCCGGCGCAGGCGGTGGTGGCGCACTCGCTCGGCGCCGTGGTGGCGACGCTCGCGATGGATTGGGGTCTGCCGGTGTCGCGGGCCGCCTTCCTCGCCCCCAATGCGGACCCCATCGCGCACACGCTGCGCTGGGCGCATCGGCTCGGCATGCGGCCCGACGTGGTGGCGCAAATGCGAGCCGCCACCGAGCGCCGCATCGACTTCTCGTGGGACGGCCTGGACGTCGTCGCGATGGCCCGCCGCCGTACGACTCCTCTCCTCGTGGTCCACGACGCCGCGGACGAGGTGGTACCCTGGATGGAAGGCGCGGCCATCGTCGGGGCCTGGCGTGGCAGCCGGTTCGTCACGACGCGCGGATTGGGACACTCTCCGATCGTGCGTGCCCCCGAGGTGGTGGCGCAAGTCGTGGAGTTTCTCGGAGAGGCGGAGCGCTCCGCTACGCGTCCGGCGGCACGCGTGTCCGGCATCGAGCACGAGCTGTTCTACCGGGAGTGGCGGCCGCACCTGCCGGCGGTGTCAGCCTAGGAGCTGCGGGGCGTCGCCCCGCACCGCCTCCGCCACGCGGTCGGCCAGCGCCATGATGGTCACATAGGGGTTGATCTCGAGGGCGTCGGGAAACAGCGACGCATCGGCGACGAACAGCCAGGGGAATCCGTGCACCCGGCCCCAGGCGTCGGTCACCGAGTCGGCCGCGGACCTCCCCATGCGGCACCCGCCCATCAGGTGCGCCGATGTGATGGCCTGCTTCCCGGGCTTCCAGTGCCGGGCGTCGATGAGCGAGTCGACCTTCCCTGCGTCGCGCGCATCGATGTAGGGCGGGTCGGCGAAGGGAGCATGCACTCGCACCGCCCCCGCAGCGAAGAAGATCCTGGTCGCGGCGCGATTGCCCCGCACCAGCCCCTCAACCGTGCCGCTGGAATACTTGTAGGACACGATCGGGTTGCCGTTCCGGTCGATGCCGATGCGGTTGCCCTCCGCGGCCCGGTCGATCGCCAGGACCAGGATCTGCTGCTGTCGCGGGTAGGCCCGCATGAGGGCACTGTGCTCCGGGCCGAATCCGGTGAGCGCCTTGGCCGTGGTGAACGGGAAGTACATGCACGTCTCGAGCACGAACCCCTCTTCCGCCGCACGGTCCACGAAGAAGCTCTTGGGGTGTCCGACGTCGTTCGTGATCGGGACGCCGTGCTCCGCCACCAGGATCAACGCGGGGTGGCAGGTGAATCCCTCCCCGAGGGAGCGGGGAGTGGGGAGGGGGGACCGGAGCAGCAGCGGAGGAGATCCGAGCGCTCCGGCGGCGCACACCACGATCTTCGCCTCCACGCGGTACTCACCCGCCGGCCACTCCGACGGCCGGCCCTTGGCACCGGCGGGTGGCTCGCTCACCCGAACGGTCAGCGAGCGGTCCGGCGCGATCCGCACCACCTCCGCCCGGGTGACCACCTCCACACCGCCGCGCTCGGCGGCCGGGAGCTGCACCCGGTTGGTCCCCTGCTTCGCCTGGTTGGGACAACCCAGGTTGCACAGGGACGAGCCCTTGCAGCCCTTCACGTTCACGGGGAACTGCTCGACGGCGTATCCCGCCTTCCGGGCTCCAGCTTCGAACAGGCGGTTGTTGTAGTTGAGCTCCTCGGCGGGGAGGCGGTGGACGCTGTTCTCCCCGAGATAGCGCTGGGAGCGTCGCATCAGGTCGGCATGGTCGAGCCCCGGAACGTCCCAGCGCTCGATCACCCGTGCCGGCGCGGTGAGCGAGGTGCCGGTATAGACGATGGTCGAGCCGCCATAGCCGTGCGCGAAGGCGAGCGTCATCGTGCCGTCGGCACTGAGGAAGCCGCCGTTGTCGTGGTACAGCGCGCCAGCCATCTCGAGCTCGCGGCCCGTGAACTCGTCGTCGGCGAAACGCGGGCCCTGCTCGAGCACGAGGACCCGGCGGCCGGACTGGACCAGCGGAACCAGGCCCTGAGCGACCGTGCCGCCGCCCGCTCCCGAGCCGACGATCACGACGTCGCAGGCTCGCGTCGTCACGATACTCTCCGCCGCGCGTCCCAGCCGCCGGGTTCGGCGCGATAGCCGATCTCCGCCCGGGCCTCCGGCCTCCCGTAGTAACCCATCAGGACCAAGGTGCGCAGCCCCCAGGTCCCTCGCCGCACCAGGAGCAGCGGGGCGTCCTGCAGGCTCTCGAGAAACCGCGTGCGGCGCACCGGATCGAGGCGCGTGAAACGGCGCCCGAAGCGTAGCACGGGGAGCCACTCGACGATCCGGAGAAAGAGCAGGAACTGGCGCTGCAGTGTGGCGGGGCGGGATGCGAGGGCGGCGCTGATCGTGGACTCGACCGCAGACCAGCCCGTCGTTTCGAGCCGCGTCGCCTCGGGAACGACGGTGGCGCCGATCGCGCGCAGGACGGGGCGGA
>DATGDE010000281.1:0-2773 GCA_035311125.1 Gemmatimonadales bacterium | reverse complement strand
GCCGACGCCAGATTCGGGACGCCGGCATGGAGGGCAGGCGCGAAGCCCGCGACCAGCGCGGTGGCCACCGCCAGGGCGGCGCTGAACGCGAACATGCGGGGGTCGAGCGCCGTGCCGGTCGCCGCGCCGGGAATCAGGGCGGCGCTGAGCAGCGGTCCGGCCCAGAGCGTGACCAGGAAGGCGGCGCCGAGCCCCAGCCCGGCGAGCACCCCGCTCTCGACGTACAGCTGCCGGATCAGACGGCCGCGACCGGCCCCGAGGGCGACCCGCAGCGCGATCTCGCGGCGCCGCTGCAGGGCGCGCGCCAGCAGCAGGTTCGCCACGTTGGCACAGGCGATCAGCAGGACGGCGCCGCAGACGGCGATGATCCACACGGAGAGCTTCGCGGCCGGGTTCACATTGGGGCCGAGCGCCTCGTGCACCGAGCCCATCGAGACGGTCGCAGTGGAGTCTGCCGACTTCTCGCCGGCGTCGCCCGCATGGGCGCGGTACAGCGCGGTTCCCTCGCCCGCCGCCTGGGCGGCGGTGACCCCGGGCGCGAGCCGGGCGATTGTTTGGAGCCAGTAACAGCCTTCGCACTCCAGCACCCGCGGCCATCGGCTGACCGGCGCCACGACGCTCATGGGCACCCACACGTCGGTGCCGCGCAGCTCCACCCCGGTGAATCCCCTGGGCGCGACGCCGATGATCGTGTACACATCGGCGTCGAGTTGCAGCGTCTTGCCGAGGACATCGGGAGCCGAGGCGAACTGGCGCTGCCAGAACTCGTCGCTCAGGACCGCTACGCGCGCCCCGCCCTTGCGATCCTCCTCGGCCGTGAAGAAGCGCCCGCGCTCCGGCTTGACCCCCAATAGAGGAAAGAACGAGGCGGTCACGAGCTCGCCGTCGACTCGCTGGGCGCCGGTGCCGCGGCCGAGGCTGAACCCGCCTCCGGCATACGCCGCGACCGACGAGAGCGTGCGGGCGTGATCGCGGATATCCGCGTAGCGCGGAAATGTGGCGACACTGTGGGTGGAGGTGCCGAAGGGCGGTTGCGTCCTGGTGACGTTGACCCGGACGACGCGATTGGGATCGACCACATGGGCGGGGGGCCGGAAGAACAGCCGGTCAACCACACCGAACATCGCGCTGTTGGCGCCGATTCCGAGGCCCAGCGTCAGGATGGCCGCGAGCGAGAGCCCGGGGCTCCTGGCGAGCGAGCGGACGGCGAAGCGGAGATCCTGGAGGAGCGTGTCCATGGCCTGTTCAGGCGACCGTCGCGCCGGCCCGCTCCTCCACCACGCGCCCGTCGAACAGCTCGATCGAGCGATCGGCGTGCGCCGCGTAGCGGGGGTCGTGCGTGACCATGCAGATGGTGGCGCCGCCGCGATGCAGCTCGCGCAGCAGCTCCATCACGGCCTCGCCGTTGGAGGAGTCGAGGTTCCCGGTCGGCTCGTCGGCGAGCAGGATCGCCGGGTCGCCTGCCACCGCGCGGGCGACGGCGACGCGCTGCTGCTGGCCGCCCGAGAGCTGCGCGGGATAGTGTTTCACCCGGTGCGACATCCCCACCCGTTCCAGCGCCTCGGTGACCCGCCGCTTGCGCTCGGCCGACGACATGCCGCGATAGGTGAGCGGCAGCTCGACGTTCTCGAACACGGTGAGATCGCCGATCAGATTGAACGCCTGGAAGATGAACCCGATCTGCCGGTTGCGGACGCGCGCCCGATCGGCCGCGGTCAGATTGGCCACGGGGCGCCCGTCCAGCGTGTAACTGCCGTCCGTGGGCGTGTCGAGCAGGCCGAGGATCGAGAGCAGGGTCGTCTTGCCGCACCCGGATGGGCCCGCGATGGCGACGTATTCGCCCTGCTTGATGTCGAGGTGCACGTCCGACAGCGCGTGCGTCTCGACCTCGTCCGTGTAGAACACTTTCTTGATTCCCTGCAGCTGAATGAGTGACGCACCGTTGGCAGGCATCCGGTCTCCTTGAGTGGCTGGTGGCCTGTGGCCGGTGGTCAGTGGCCGGTGAGAATCACTGGCCACCGGCCACCAGCCACTGGCCACTATTTGATTCTCACCCGATCCACGTTGTCGTACTGCGACATGTCCGACAGAATCACCTTGTCGCCCGCCTCGAGACCGCGGACGATTTCGATCGCGTTCACGGAGCTGCGGCCCACCTGCACTTGCACCCGGACCGCGTAGTGGCCGCCCTCGACCAGCTTGAACATCCCGATCGTGCTGTTCGGCTGCCCGTAGGCGGGGCGTCCGGTATAGAGGACGTTGTGGAGCCGCTCCACCTCGATCGTCCCGTCCACCGAGAGATCGGCCCGCGCGCCGGCCGGGAGCGCGCCGTCCAGCGCCACGTCCACCGTCACCGTCCCGTTGGTGGCGTTGGCGTCGCTGCGGCTCACATGCCCCTTGATGATGCCGTTGCGCGTGTCGATCGCCGCAGGCTGCCCGATGGTGACATCCTTCGCCTGCGTCTCGGGGATCTGCAGCACCGCCTTCAGCTTGCCGGGTTGAATCACCTTGGCGAGGATCGTGCCTTCGGTTACCCACTGCCCGGGCTGCAGGTTGAGATCGGTGACGATGCCGTCGTCTCCGGCCCGCACCTGTAACGAGCGGACGCGGCTCTCCTGGAACGCGGCGATGGCGCGCAACCGCTGCACCTGGGACGCCTGGACCGCGATCTGGGAATCGATCGTCGAGGTCATCAGCTCGAGCCGCTGCTGCTCGACGCGGTAGCGAGTCTCGAACTCGACCGCCCGATCCTTCGCCAGCGCCGCATCGTTGC
>DATGDE010000280.1:0-31186 GCA_035311125.1 Gemmatimonadales bacterium | reverse complement strand
GTCCGGATCCCGCCCCCCACGAACAACAACGCCGCCGGATCGTCCAGTGCGCCGCGGCACGCGGCAACGACCGGCGGCGGTACCGGGCGCTCCGCGCCGCTCCCGGAATCGAGATACACCGCCTGCATGCCGATCAGCCGCGCGGCCCGGGCGTGCGCCGCGGCGAGCTCCGGTTTGTCGGCCGGCAACGGCCGAGTCTGGCTCACGGCCTCGACGCTCGTGACCCGGCCGCCGTCGATCAGGATGTAGCCGGTCGAGAGCGTCGGCACGGGATGGCGCTGCAGGAACGGCACGGCCCGCACTTGCTCGTCGATCAGATACTGCGGGTTGCGACCCGAGATGAGCGAGAGGAAGAGGATGACGTCGACCTGGTCGGTGAGCTGCATGGCGGAGCCAGGGAACAGGAGCAGCGGCAGCCCGGGCGCCCCCTTCCGCGCGGCCGCGGCGACTCGACTGGTTTCCTGCGTCCCGTCGAAGGACCCGCCGATCAGGATCCCGGCCGCACCTGCCGTTTGCGCCGCTCGCGCCAGCGCCGCCGCCTGCTCGCCACTGGTGCGGCCCGGATCGATCAGCACCAGGAGTCCCGGCCGGCCGCCGCGCAGGTCGATCACTCCTCGCCTCCCGCGATCCGCTCCGCCAGCGCGATCAACCGGCCCGGGTCCTCTTCGGCCTGTGCTTCGAATGCGTAGGTAACCAGGGCGTCGGCCGCCAGCAGGTCGAGCGCCAGCTCGCGGCCGGCCGCGGGACGCGACAGCACGCGGCGCAGGAGGTCGCATCCCGCGGTGGCGAGGCGATCGGAAAGGGCGCCTTCCTCGCCGGCTTGCACGCGCCGGCCAAGGTGCGCCCGCAGCGTCGGCGGCGGCCCCGGACGGCGTGCATCGAGCCAGGCCGGCAGCGTCATGCGTGCAGGAATCTCCGAACGATGGCCGTCGTCTGAGCGCGCGCTGCCCCCAGCATCGCCGGATCACCGACCCCCGCCGAGGCAAAATGGGGGCGCCCGCCTCCCTTCCCCCCAGTGCTGGCGGCCAGCTCCTTCACGATGTCCCCCGCCTTCACGCCCTGAGCCACGAGGTCTTCCGTGACGGCGACGTGAATGCCGGGCCGTGCGCCCGTCGTATACAGCACACGGATGGCCCGACGCTGCTTGTCCCGGAACGCGTCCATCGTGAGGGCGATCTGCCCGCGGTCGTCCAGATCCGACTCGTCGATGTGCAGCTCGACGTCGCCGATCCGCTCCACGGCTGCCGCGGTCGTCGCGCCGCCGCCGCCGCGCAGCAGATCCTCAATACGCTTCTCCAGACGCCGGTTCTCCTCCAGCAGCGTTTCGATGCGCCGGCCCAGGTGCTCGGGTTGCGTTTTGAGCAGCGCCGAAACCTCGCCCAAGCGGCGCTCGAGATCGCGGGCCAACCGGTAGGCCGCCGGGCCGGTAATCGCCTCGATGCGGCGCACGCCGGCCTGCGATCCGGTCTCGTGCGTGAAGCGGAACAGGGCGATCTCCCCCGTCTTGTCCACATGCGTCCCGCCGCACAGCTCGAGCGAGACGCCCGGGACGTCCACCACGCGCACCACGTCGCCGTACTTCTCGGTGAAGAACGCCATCGCCCCGGCGGCGAGCGCCTCTTTGTACGGCATCTCCCGAGTCGCCACCGGGAGGTTCTGCCAGATGTGCTCGTTGACCTCTTCCTCGACCCGGGAGAGCGTCGACTCGTCGAGCGGTCCGTGGTGCGTGAAGTCGAAGCGCAGCCGGTCCGGGGCCACGACGGAGCCCGCCTGGCGCACGTGCGTCCCGAGGATCTTGCGCAGGGCCGCATGCACCAGGTGCGTCGCCGTGTGGTTGCGGGCGACGTTGTGGCGGCGCGACTCGTTGACGAGCGCCTCGGCGGGCGTCGCCTCGAACGGCTCGGGGAAATGCCCCACGACCGCGCTGCGCCCGTCCACCTTTTCAACGTCCTCGACCGTGAGCTCCCACCCCGCCCCGCGCACGACGCCCGTGTCGCTCACCTGGCCGCCCGATTCGGCGTAGAACGGATTCTCCTCGAGTATCAGCTCCAGGGCGTCCCCCGACTGGCGAAAGGCCAGCAGCTCGGTCTCGGCGCGAGTACGCTCGTAGCCGATCCAGCGCTGCCGCGCCTCGGGCTTCACGTTCACCCACTCCCCCGCGCCCGCCGCGCGCCGGACGACCGGACCGCTGGGACGCGCGCGGCGCGAGCGCTCGCGCTGCGCCGCCAGCGCCCGCTCGAAGCTTGCGGCGTCCACGGACTGACCCCGCTCGCCCGCGATCAGCTGGGTGAGGTCGAGCGGGAATCCGTAGGTGTCGTACAACTTGAAGGCCTCCTCGCCCGAGATGCCGGCGGCGCCCTGGAGCTCGTCGAGCCGCTGCAGGCCGCCCTCGATCGTCTCGAGGAACCGCTCCTCTTCGGCGCGGGTGACCTTGGCGATGTGCGCCCGCCTGGCGGCCAGCTCGGGATACACCCCGTGCATCTGGTCCACCACGCGGTCGGTCAGCTCCACCAGGGTCGGCTCGCGACGGCCGAGCAGCCAGGCGTGGCGCACGGCGCGCCGCAGGATCCGCCGCAACACGTAGCCGCGGCCGTCGCTCGACGGATACACTCCGTCGGCGAGCAGGAACGCCACGGCGCGGGCGTGATCAGCGAGCACCCGGAACGGCGCGCCGCCCGGGCCGCGATCGTAGGGACGCCCCACGACCGCTGCGGCCCGCTCGATCAGCGGAGCAAAGAGATCGGTGTCGTAATTCGACGGCACGTCCTGGAGCACCGCGGCGATGCGCTCGAGGCCAGCCCCGGTGTCCACCGAGGGCTTGGGCAACGGCTGCCGTGACCCGTCGGGCTGGAGATCGTACTGCATGAACACGAGGTTCCAGATCTCCAGCATCTGCCCGTCTTCGTTGAGACGCACGAACTCGTCGCGCGTCACCTCACCGTGCCCGCGGACCGAGGCGGGACGCAGATCGACGTTGAGCTCGGTGTTGGGACCCGCCGGCCCCGTTTCCGCCATTTGCCAGAAGTTGTCCTTGTCCCCGAGGCCGTAGATGCGCGTCTCCGGGATCCCGGTGAGGTCGCGCCACAACGCCCGCGCCTCGTCGTCGGAGTGATGGACCGTGACGTACAGGCGGTCGCGGTCGATCCCCAGCCAGCGGTCGCTCGTGACCCACTCCCAGGCGTATTCGATCGCCTCCCGCTTGAAGTAGTCGCCGAAAGAGAAGTTGCCGAGCATCTCGAAGAATGTCTGATGCCGGGCCGTGTGGCCCACCTGCTCGAGGTCGTTGTGCTTCCCGCCCGCGCGCACGCACTTCTGGCAGGTCACCGCGCGGCGGTAGTCGCGGTGCTCCAATCCCTGAAAGACGCGCTTGAACTGGACCATCCCGGCGTTGGTGAACAGCAGCGTCGGATCGTCCGCCGGCACCAGGCTGGAGCTTGGCACCTGCCGGTGGCCCCGGGGGGAGGCGGAGAAATACTCGATGAACTTGTTGCGAATCTCGGCCGACTTCATCCGAGGGAATATAGCGCCAGCACCTCCTCTACCACCGCCCGCACCGCGTACCCCTCGTACCCCCTCCGGGCTAGGTAGGCGAGCAGGCGCCGCCGCTTGACCGCTGGAGGCAGCGCACCCAACTGAGCGGCGCGTCGCTCGGTCACCCGGCGTACCGCCGCGCCGGGGTCGATGCCCTCGGCCGTCAGTGCCGCGCGAACCGCGGCCTCAGCCGCGCGCCGCTCCACTCCCTGGCGTACCAGGTCGCTCACCAGGCGAACCGGCCCCCGCCCGCGCGCGGCCCGGGTCGCCGCGAAGTGCTCGGCGTAGCGACGGTCGTCCAGCAGCCCCTGTGCCGCCATGCGCTCCAGCGCCCGCTCGACGGCGGCCGGTGGATGCTGCTTCCGGACCAGTCGCCGCCCCAGATCGACGCGCGCGTACGGCCGCCGCGCCAGGGCCCGGAGCGCCGCACGAGCGGCAGCTTCCGCGTCCGCCGCCGCCTGCAGCCGCTCCAGCGCCTCGCGGGAGAGACCCTGCCCGATCTCGAGTCGCAGCGGGACGAGCACCTCCACGGGCAAGGACGCAAATCGCCCCCGATCCACTTCCACCACGCAGTAGCCGGGATGGCGAGGATCGGGGGCGAAGCCTGTCACCACCGGCACGACTCACTCCTCGCCGCTGGCGGGCTCCTCGTCGACCGAGAGCGTCGGCTTCACGCCGAGATGCTCCCGCACCTTCTCTTCGATTTCGAGCGCCATCTCGACGTGGTCCTTGAGATACAGCTTGGCGTTCTCCCGCCCCTGGCCGATGCGGTCCTTGCCGTAGGTGTACCAGGCGCCGGACTTCTCCACGATGCCCGCTTCGGCGGCGATATCCACGAGCAGGGATTCGCGACTGATGCCCTCGTCGAACATGATGTCGAACTCGGCCTGGCGGAACGGCGGCGCCACTTTGTTCTTCACGACTTTCACGCGTACGTGATTGCCGATCACCACCTCCCGTTCCTTCACGGGTGCGATGCGGCGCATGTCGAGCCGCACGGACGAGTAGAACTTGAGCGCCCGGCCGCCGGTGGTGGTCTCCGGGTTGCCGAACATCACGCCGATCTTCTCGCGCAGCTGATTGATGAAGATCACGGAAGTGCGCGAGCGGTTGATGGCGCCGGCGAGCTTGCGCAGCGCCTGGCTCATCAGCCGCGCCTGCAGCCCCATGTGCGAATCGCCCATCTCGCCCTCGATTTCCGCTTTCGGCACGAGTGCGGCGACCGAGTCTACCACCACGATGTCCACCGCCCCGGAGCGCACCAGGATCTCGGTGATCTCGAGCCCCTGCTCGCCCGTATCGGGCTGCGACACGAGGAGGTTGTCGATGTCCACACCGAGCTTCTTGGCGTACTCGATGTCGAGTGCGTGCTCGGCGTCGATATAGGCGGCCGCACCGCCGCTGCGCTGGGCGTTCGCAACCACCGAGAGCGCCAACGTCGTCTTGCCGCTCGATTCCGGCCCGAAGATCTCGGTGACCCGGCCGCGGGGAATCCCCCCCACCCCGATCGCCGCATCGAGGTTGATGGCGCCGGTGGAAATCGCGTCGACCCGCACGCGGGGTGACTCCGATCCCATGCGCATGATCGACCCCTTGCCGCAGGTCTTCTCGATCTGAGCGATGGCCAGGTTGAGCGCCTTGCGGCGCTCGTCGGTGAGCTTCGCCGTGTCGCGGTCTTCAGCCGCCATCAGAACCCTCGTCATCGTTGGGAGCCTCGCCCGGTTGGGGTGGCTTGCGAGACCCGAATATATACCGAAGCCTGGATTACCGCCACCCCGGGCGGAACGCATCCTCCAGGTGCTCCAAGACCCCCTGCCGCAGCGCAATGCAGTCGAACCGGTAGATGTCGGCCGGAGACCCGAAGCGGTCGATCCAGGCCCGGGCCGCCCGCACCAGCTCGCGCTGCTTCGCGCCGGTCACCGCCTCCAACGGGCTGCCGAACGCCTCGCCACGTCGCGACTTCACTTCGACGAAGGCCACCATCACGCCGCGCCGGGCGACGATGTCGATCTCGATCCGCCCCACGCGCCAGCGGTGCGCCAGCACCAGCCATCCCCTGCTCGCGAGAAACTGGATCGCCTGCTCCTCGGCGGCGAGGCCCTGCTTGTGGCGGTCATCCGTCCACTCATTCGGATCGCTGCGCAGGCCGCGATGCACGGGGCGAAGCTAATGAATCTCCGACACAATCCGTCACCCGATTCACGCCTGCGGTGCCCCAATAATGCGCTGATCACTGACAGCTCTAGCCACAGATCTCATCCAGCTCCTCCAGGCCGACCAACACGTCTCGCGGCTTCGAGCCGTTCGCCGGGCCGAGGATCCCCGCCATCTCCAGCTGGTCGATGATCCGGGCGGCGCGGCCGTACCCGATGCTCATGCGGCGCTGCAGTAACGACGTGGAGCCGAGCTGGTTCTGGATGCACACCTCCGCAGCCTGGCGGAACAGCGCATCCCGTTCCCCCATCTCCTCCGCGCCGCCCTCCCCCCCCCGCTCGGCGGCCTCGGCGGCTTCGATCGCCGCGATCTGTTGCTCCATGACGGCGCGGACCGCCGCGGTGCCGTCGGACGCTTTGCGATCCCGGTACCATCCCATGATCCGCTCGGTCTCGTCGGTCGAAATGAACGCGCCCTGCACCCGTATGGGCTCGCTCTTGCCGGGGGGCAGGAACAGCATGTCGCCGTTACCCAGCAGCGTCTCGGCCCCGTTCTGGTCGAGAATGGTGCGGCTGTCCACCTTGGCGGAGACCCGGAAGGCGATGCGGCAGGGGAAGTTCGCCTTGATGAGACCGGTGATCACGTTGACCGAAGGACGCTGGGTGGCGAGGATCAGGTGGATGCCGATGGCGCGGGCCTTCTGCGCCAGCGACGCCAGCGGCGTTTCGATCTCACCCTGGACGGTGAGCATCAGGTCCGCGAGCTCGTCCACCACCAGCACGATGTAGGGCAGGATGCCGTCCTTGTACGCGCCTTCCTCGAACGGCAGCTCTCTCGTCACGCCCGCCTGCGTGGCCAGCGTCTCGCGCGGCCCTTTGAGCGGGCGGCCGTCCTCCACCTTGCGGTTGAAGTCGGCCATGTTCCGTGCCCCGTTGGCGTGCAGCAGCCGGTAGCGGCGCTCCATCTCCCCCTGCGCCCACTTGAGGACCGTCGCCGCCTTGTGATGGCTCGTGACGACCGGCAGCCGGAGGTGCGGCAGATCGCCGTACATCGACAGCTCGACCATCTTGGGGTCGACCATCAACAGCTGCAGGCGGTCGGGAGGGTGCGAATAGATCAGGCTCGTGATCATGGCGTTGATGCACACCGACTTCCCCGAGCCTGTCGCGCCCGCGATGAGCAGGTGGGGCATCTTGGCGAGGTCGTCGTAGACCTCCTGCCCCTCGAGGTCGCGGCCCAGCACCACCGGCAGGATGCGGCCGTGGCCGCGGAATCTCGCGTTGTCCACCAGCTCGCGGATCGTGACCATCCGGGCCCGTGGGTTTGGCACCTCGATACCGACGCGCGCCTTGCCGGGGATCGGCGCCACGATCCGCAGGCTGCGCGCCTTCATCGCCAGGGCGAGGTCGTCGGCGAGCGCGGCGATGCGCCCCACTTTGACGCCGGGCCCCGGCTCGAGCTCGTAGCGGGTCACGACCGGCCCGACGGTCCGGTCGGCGATCGTCCCGCTGACCCGGAACGTCTCGAGCGTCTGCACCAGGCGCTGCCCCATCGCCACGATCTCGTCGGTCCCGGGATCCAGCTCGTCGGAGGTTGGCGCGGTCAGCAGCTCCGGCGGTGGGATCAGGATCCCTTCTGGCAGTGGGGCGGCGGGAGCGCGAGGGACGGGTCCGGGCTTGGGACGGCGCTGTCGCTCGGACTTCTCCACCCTTTCCAGCTTCTCTCTGGTATGAGCGACCGCGGCGATCTCCGGCACCAGTTCCCCATCCTCTGACACCGCCGGCTTCGCCGCCCTGGGCGGACGCCGAGTGCGACCGCCCTCGGTTGCCGCCTCTTCCGCCGGCTCGCCGCCGGCGCGGAGGATCGCGAACGGATGCCACCCGACCGTGAGCAGGCCGAGCGCGGAGAGCGCGAACAGGCCGACCAGGACGCCGCCCGCGGTGCCGACGGCGCGCACCGCCACACTCGCCAGCCAGCCGGGGATGACGCCGACGAGCTGCTGGGACGCGGTCCAACGCAGGTAGTCGGCGGGAAACGCGAGATCCACGCGGCCCACCACCCCGATGGCGAAGGGCACGAGCAGGACGAGACCGGCGACCAGGGCCGCGGCCCGCGGCGTCGAGAGCGATCCGAGCCGCCCGAAGGCGGCCAGCGCCCATCCCACGCCCAGCACCGGCAACAGCACGGCGCCCGCGCCCAGACCTTGCCAGCAGACGCTCCCCAGCCGCTCACCGAGTCCGCCGGTGAGATGCCAGGGAAGCAGGGTGAGTCCCAGAAAGAGCCCGACGACGAGTGCGCCGACGCCGCCCAGCTCGGCTCGGGCCTTCGGATTCATGTGATGCGGCGGTCCACGTAAGCGGGCACGAGCGCGTACCGATCCTGTTTCGCGCTGAACCGGACGTCGTCGCCCAACCGCAGCGACTCCAGGGCCCGTCCCGCTTCGGAGGCGGTGAAGGCGTCCAGGAAGCTCTTGTACTGCTGGGTCAGGGCGAGGGCCACCTCGGCGCCGTCGTTGAGACCCAGCTTCCGCAGGCCCTTCTTGACCATCTTGACGAGCCGGCCCGCCACATACGCGTCCTCCAGCGCGAACTGCTTCTCCCGCCCCGCGCAGATGATCGCGAGATGGCCGCGCTCGCGCAGCAGCGCGCCCGCCCGGTCGGCCAGCGCCCCGAAGTTCACCGCGGCGCCCACCAGCACGGGCTCGGCGCCCTGGGCGGCGACCAGCGCCGGCGTGCCGTTGGTGGTCGCCAGATAGACGGTCTTGGCGCCCACCTGCTCCGGCGTCATCTCGCGGGGCGAGTTGCCCAGCGGAAAGCCGGGGATCGGCAGGTAGCGTCGCTCGCCTGCCAGGACGAACCCGTCGCGCTCGAGGTTGGCCGTCATCTTGACGGCCTCCTCCGAGGAGGCCGTGGGGACGACGGCGCGCGCGCCGCTGGCCAGCGCTGCGATGATCGTGGTGGTGGCGCGCAGGACGTCGATCACCACGACCCCCCGGCCGGCGAGGTCTCCCGCGGTGGGGCCGGGCGGCGTGAAGTAGACGTCGAGGTTCATTCGGGATCTTTGAGGAGCTGCGGCTCGCGTTCGAGAAACTTGGTGTCGATCTGCCCCGCGACGAAGTCGGGATGGCGCATCACCCGTCCCAGGAAGGGAATCGTCGTCCGCACTCCCTCAATGATAAACGAGTCGAGGGCCTGGCGCATGCGCGCAATGGCCTCGTCCCGGTCGTTGCCGTGCACGATGACCTTGGCGAGCAGCGAATCGTAGTACGGCGGCACGGTGTAACCGGCGTAGATGTGGGTGTCGACCCGCACGCCGGGACCGCCGGGCGGGTGAAACGTGGAGATGAGCCCGGGGGAGGGCTGGAAGTTGCGGGCCGGATCCTCGGCGTTGACGCGGCACTCGATGGCATGGCCGCGCAGCCGGTTCCCGTGCAATACCATCGAAAGCGGCTCGCCCGCGGCGACCCGGATCTGCTCCTTCACCAGGTCGAAATTCGTGCACATCTCGGTCACGGGATGCTCGACCTGGATGCGCGTGTTCATCTCCATGAAGTAGAACGCCCCGTCCTCGTCGAGCAGGAACTCGATGGTGCCCGCCCCGACATAGCCGATGGCCTGCGCGAGCCCCACCGCGGCCCCGCCGATGCGATCGCGCAGCTTCTGATCCAGGGCGGGGCTCGGCGCTTCCTCGATCAGCTTCTGGTGGCGCCGCTGCACGGAGCAGTCCCGCTCGCACACGTGCATCACCTTCCCGTGCTGATCGCCCATGATCTGGATTTCGATGTGGCGCGGACGGGCGAGGTACTTTTCGATGTACACCTGGTCGGAGCCGAACGCCGCGAGCGCCTCCTGCCGCGCGAGGTTGTAGGCCTGGGTGAACGCGTCGGCGTCCACGGCCACGCGCATCCCCTTCCCCCCGCCGCCGGCCGCGGCCTTGATGATCACCGGAAAGCCGATCGTGGTCGCGACCGCCAGAGCATCCTCGAGGCTCTCCACCGGCCCGGGCGATCCGGGGACCGTCGGCACCTTGAGCTGCTGCGCCAGCTTGCGCGCGGCCGCCTTGTCCCCCATCTGGCGGATCTGGTCCGGCGTGGGGCCGATGAAGGCGATCCCCGACGTGCGGACGATCTCGGCGAACTCTGCGTTCTCCGCCAGGAAGCCGTATCCGGGGTGAATGGCGTCCGCACCCGTGATCTCGGCGGCCGCGATGATGCGCGAAATGTTGAGGTAGCTGTCGCGGGAGGGGGCCTGGCCGATGCAGACGTCGTCGTCGGCGAACCGCACGTGCAGGCATTCGCGGTCCGCCTCGGAATACACGGCGACGGTCGCGATCCCCAGCTCCTTGCAGGCACGAATCACCCGCAGGGCGATCTCCCCGCGGTTGGCGATCAGCACCTTCTGGAACATCAGCTCGTGAGGCCGATCGACTCGACTCCGGCGCCCGCGCCGGGTCCACTGAGCTTGCTGCCGGACGCATCCACGCCCGAGACCTTCAACGCGAATTCGCTCGGATTCGTCGCGTAGAAGATGGCGCTCTCATAGCTGATCACGCCGTGCTGGTACCACTGGAACAGCGATTGATCGAAGCTCTGCATCCCGTACTGGATCGAGCCCTCGGCGATCAGATCGGGAATGTTGAGCTGCTTGGAGAGGTCGCGGATGTTGTCGGCGACGGCCGCGGTGTTGATCAGCACTTCCGACGCCGGCACCCGCCCCTTGGCGTCCTTGCGCGGCACGAGTCGCAGGGACACCACCGCCTGCAGCGCCGTCGAGAGCAGGTGGCGCACCTCGTCGTGCTGGTGCGGCGGGAAGAACGAGATCACCCGGTTGATGGTTTGGGTGGCATCGGTGGTGTGCAGCGTGGAGAACACGAGGTGCCCCGTGTCGGCCGCCTTGAGGGCGGTGTCGAGCGTCTCCATGTCCCGGATTTCACCGATCAGGATCACGTCGGGGTCCTGGCGCAGCACATGGCGCAGCGCGGAGCCGAACGACAGCGTGTCGTTCCCCACCTCGCGCTGCGAGATGTTCGCGAGATTGTCGCGGTGCAGGAACTCGATCGGGTCCTCGATCGTGATGATGTTCACGCGGCGGCTCGCGTTGACGTGGTTGATCATCGCCGCGAGACAGGTGGACTTCCCCGACCCCGTCACCCCGGTCACGAGGACCAGGCCGCGCGGGCGCAGCGCGATCTCCTCCAGCACCGGCGGCAGGTTGAGCTCCTGCGTCGTCTTCACTTCGTAGGGGATCGCCCGGAACGCGAACGCGACCGTGCCGCGCTGCTGATACACGTTGGTGCGGAATCGCCCGACGCCGGGAACACCGATCGCGAAGTCCGCTTCCTTGTGCTCGGCGAACTCCTTCACCTGCCGGGGCGTCATGATCTGCTCGGCCAGCGACTTCAGCTCCTCGGGCTTCAGGGGCTGGGTCTCGAGCGCGACCAGGTCGCCGTTGACCCGGACCGTCGCCGGCCGGCCGACCTTGAGCAGCAGATCCGAGCCGTTGCGCTGGACCATCTGCGTGATCGCCGCCTTGAAGTTGAACGGCGGCGGATTGCCCTGCGGTGCGTCAGCCATGAGGATCCACCCGGAATAGGACCTGGCCGAATTCGACGGGCTGCGCGTTCTCCACGCATACCTCGCGGACCGCGCCCTGCACCTCGGCCTCGATCTCGTTCATGATCTTCATCGCCTCGATGATGCACACGACCTGCCCCGGCACCACGCGGGTTCCCACCTTCACGTAGGCTTCCGCTCCCGGCTCCGGCGCCTTGTAGAACGTGCCGACCATCGGCGACTTGATTTCGAGCAGCGCGATGGCCGGGGCCGGCGCGGCGGCGGAGACGGGGGCGGCCGGCGCGGCGGGCGGCGCGGCCGCGGCGGGTGCCGCGACTACGACGGACCCCGGGTTCCCCGCCGGGAACCCGGCCTTGGAGACGCGCACCAGCGACCACAGCCCGAGCGGCCCGCGGCGCACCTCGATCGCGCCCAGGTCGGGAGCGTCCCGGAGGATTTTGACCAGTTGTCCGATGAGATCCAGGTTCATGTCTTCACAGGTCGTAGCTCGAGGTCCAAATAGACCACCCGGAGAAGCGTTCCGTCAATGTACGCCCCCGGCTCACATCAGCTCCACCAGCTCCGTCGCACCGTCGGAAAGGAGCACAGGCCCTTCGGCCGCCAGATGGACATCGTCCTCCAGCCGTACGCCACCCTGCCCAGGCAGATAGATCCCGGGCTCGATCGTGACGATGGCGTCCACCGGCAACGGCTCGCCGTTGGTGCGGGCGAGCCGAGGGGCTTCGTGCACCTCGAGACCCAGGCCGTGTCCCAGCGAATGGCCGAAGGCGTCACCGAAGCCGCGCGCGTCGATCGGGTCGCGCGCCAGGGCGTCGGCCTCCCGCCCGCTCATCCCCGCCCGGATCCGCTCCCGCGCCGTCCGCTGCGCCGTGAGCACCAGATCGTACAGGGCCCGTTGCGCATCCGTGGCGCGCGCCCCCAGCACTGCGGTCCGCGTGATGTCCGCGCAGTACCCGTCTACCTGCGCGCCGAAATCGAGCAACAGCCAATCCCCGCGGGACACGACCCGTGCGCTGGTACGAGCGTGCGGCCACGCCGTTCGCGGCCCGGAGGCCACGATGGTCGGGAACGGATGCGCTTCGCTGCCCAGGCGGCGCAGATGACCTTCGAGCTGTCCCGCGATCTCGTGCTCGGTCTGCCCACAATGCACGGTGCGGAGCGTGGCGTGCAACGCGGCGGCCGCGAGCGCAGCGGCCGCTCGCACTGCGGCGACCTCCGCGGGACTCTTCCGCACGCGCAGGCGCTCCACCAGCTCCGGCGCGGCCCGCCACCGCCACGCCTTCCCGGCGGCAGAGAATCGCTCGGCATCCTTCGCCGAAAGGGCGTGGGCTTCGAAACCGATCGGGCCCGGGGAGCCGAGGGAAGCGAGTTCCCGGAACAGGCGGTCCCAGGCGCTGGTGCGTTCCACCACCACGCGCGCCGCGGCGCCGACCTCCGCCTCCGCCTGGGCCTCGTAGCGGAAATCGGTGACCAGCAGCACCCCGTTGGCGCTCGCCAGCACGAGGGCCGCCGAGCCGCTGAATCCCGTCAAGTAGCGGATGTTGGGCAGCGACGTCACCAGCAGGGCATCCAACCCTTCCGCTTGGAGCAGCCGGGCGAGCGCCGCCTGCCGCGCGGAGCGCGCATCGTCATCCACGACGCGTGGCGAGGTGGCGCACCAGACCGTCCAGTGCGAGCCGGTAGCTGTCCGCGCCGAAGCCCGCGACGATCCCGACCGCGAGGTCGGCGAGCAGCGAGCGGCGGCGCTCCGGCTCCCGTGTGAAGATGTTCGACAGGTGAACCTCGACGAACGGCACTTGGGCCGCCAGCAGGGCGTCGCGCACCGCGAGACTCGTGTGCGTGAACGCGGCCGCGTTGACGAGCGCCCCGTCCGCGGCCCCCCGCAGCCGCTGGACGGCCTCCACCAGCTCGCCTTCGTGGTTCGTCTGCGTCCACACGCACTCGACGCCCAGCGCGGCAGCCTGCGCGCACGTGGCCGCTTCGATCTCCTCGAGCGTCGTGCGACCGTAGACCGCCGGCTCGCGAACGCCCAGGAGGTTGAGATTCGGGCCGTTCAGAACGGCGATGCGCACTAGGCCTTGAGGCTCTTGAGCCAGGCTTGGAACTGATCCAGGTCCTCTTCCTGCTCAGGAGAGCGATTCCGCCCTGACGGTCGCGACGGCCGGGAACCCCCCGGCTTCCCCGCGGCGCCGGGCGCCGGTACCGCCGCCGTGCCGAAGAAGTCGTCGAAAGAGAACCCACCGCTCGCGACCGGCAGTCTGGCGGGCTGCTCGGGAGCAGACTCGGCCAGCGCCGGCACCGAGCCACGCGCGCCTTCCTCGCCGAACACCGAGTCGAGCGAGATCGAGTCACTCGCCGGGCGCGTCGGGGTTCCGGGCGCGGGCGACTCGGGTCCCGCCATCTCTGGCGGGGCGGTTGCCTCCACGTCCGGCGCGTCTGGCGCGTCTGGCGGCGCCGCTTGATCGTGCGGTGCTGGCTCGAGAGTGAGTGTCGGCGGCGGCGCGCCCGGACGCGCGCTGAGGATTCCCTTCAGGAACGCGCCTGCCGTCTGCCCGCTGCCCGACCCACGCCGCGGCGGGGGCGCGGAGAGCTGCGTCACCTTCTGCCGCAATCTGGCGTCGTCCGGCCGCTGCGCCGACAACGCCTCGTAGACCTGCAACGCCTCGTCGCGATGTCCTTGCCGCAAGTACAGCTCGGCCAGCGTCTCCGTGACGACGGGCTCGGCCTGCGACAGCGCCGCAGTGTCGGCCGCTCCATCATCGTCGGGAAGTCGCAGCGGCGCCGTCGGCAGCGGCTCGGTCTCCCGCGAAGGCCGTGCGGCCTCGGGCCACGGGGCATCTGCGGCGGCCGGCTCGGCCTCCTCTGGCATGATCAGCGGCAGGTCGGCGGCCGGGCTCGTGCGCCGCTCCTCGGGCGACTCCGCCGGCGCCGGCTCAGCGTGCGCCGGTGGCGCCTCGTCCGCGAGCCGGAACATGCCGCTGCCCTCGTACTGCGTGCGGGCGAGGCCTTCGACCTGGACTTCGGGGTCGGGCTCGAGCGCGGGCTCCTCGTCGAGCACGATCCCCTCGACCGCACCGACGTCGGCCACTTGGTTGAAATCGACGACGTCGTAGGTTTCGATGCCCGCCCGCGGCGGCGGCTCCGAGGTGCGCTCTACTTCGAACTCGGGCCGCTCCATCGACGTCGTCGGCGCCTCGGCGATCCCGGCATCGAAGGGACCTTCCATGTACTCGATCGACAGGCGTCGCTGGGCCGCGGCATCGGCGGGCTTGATCTCAAGCTCCTCGTGCTCCACGACCAGAGGGGCGTCCGACGCGGGCACCGGAATGGTTTCGCGGGCGGTCTCCTCGAGCAGCGCGGCGGCCGGTTCTCCGAGGGGCTCCGACACCATGTCCGGCTCGAGCGCCAACTCCGGCAAGGGAACGGCTTCCGGCTCAGGTTTCGGCGGCGGTGGCTGCGCTGCGGCCTTCCCTCGCACCCGCGACAACCCATCGGCCGCATCGCCATTCATCGGATCCGCCATCAACAACCGATTCAACCACTCCGCGGCGTCGGCGAATCGCTCGTTGCGCTCCGCAATCTCCGCCAGGACCTTGAGGGCGAGGATGTTTTCGGGATCGAGATCGAGCACCTTGCGGAACACCGCTTCCGCGCCGGTGTCATCCTTCTTGTCGACGAGGCAGCGGCCGTGTACGATGTGACCGCTGACGTAGTCCGGATGAAGCTGCAATCCGGTCTGACACAGCTCGATCGCGTTATCTATAAGCCCTGCTTTGCGATACGCATCGGCCAGCGGCGCGAAGTTCCGCCCCTTCGGATTCTCCCGGTAGCGTGCTTCGAGCTTTTCGATCTCGCTGGTGTACGCCACGGCCTAAGTCTTTGTGGGGATTGGTCTAAGATAGTGCTCGGCCGCCCATGCTGTCAAATTGCACCGGTCAGCCTGCTCGCTTGAGTTTGTTCGTTGTGACTCTTAGACTTATCCCCCTTCGCCCCCCTTACTCGGAGAGCCCCACCGTATGATGCGCGCCATGCGCGAGAACACGAAATGGGTCTTCTACATCCTGGCGGTCGCGTTCATCGGCTGGCTGGTGTTCGACGTGGGGATGGGGGTGACCGGCCGCGGCAGTTACGGCGGCGGAGACGTGGTCCTGAAGATCGATGGCGAGGCCATCCATCTGCAGCAGTGGCAGACGGCCCTCCAGGGGAGCCTCGAGCAGGCGCGGCAGCGAGGCGGGTCGAACCTCACCCGGGAGGATGAGAAAGCGGTCGAGGACCAGCTCGTGGACCAGCTGGTGCGCGACGTGCTGCTGCAGCACGAGAGCCGGCGACTCGGCATCACGGTGACCGACGAGGAAATCCGGGACGCGGCGATGACCTCGCCCCCTCCAGAGGCGTATTCGGTTCCCGACTTCCAGACGAACGGCCAGTTCGACGCGAACAAATGGCGCCGGTTCCTGCAGAGCGGCGCCAACCCCGAGTTCCTGGTGCAGCTCGAGGCGCGTTACCGCGAACAGATTCCTCAGGCCAAACTGATCCAGTACATCACGGCCGATCTGTACGTGTCGGATGCGAAGTTGTGGCGCAACTACCGCGACCAGCATGATTCCGTGACCGTCGCGCTGCTCGCGATCGGTCCCGAGCAGATCTCCGATTCGGAGGCGACGCCGTCGGAGGCAGAGCTCGCCCGCTACTACGACGCTCACAAGGACATCTTCAAGCGGCCGGCGGCCGCCTGGCTCAGCTTCATCGCCGTGCCACGTCGGGCCTTCGCGAGCGATTCTGCGGCGGCACGGGCCCGCGCCGACAGCCTGCGGGCCGAGGCGGCCGCGACGCCGGCGAAGTTCGCGGAGGTCGCCCAACGGGAGTCCGCCGACACCGGCAGCGGGCGGCAGGGAGGAGATCTCGGCTGGATCAAGCGCAATGAGCCAGGCTACGATTCGCTGTTCATGGCCGGCTTGCGCGGACTCGCGGTCGGGCAGGTGTCACGGCCGGTGCTGTCCAGCTTCGGGTATCACATCATCCGCGTCGATTCCGCCAAGGGTGATTCACTGCGCGTACGGCACATCCTCGTTCCGATCCAGCTGGTGGGCGCGCACCGCGACTCGGTGGAATCGCGTGCCGACAGCCTGGACCGCCTCGTGGCGGAACGGGACAGCGGCTGGCTGCTCGACAGCACGGCCAGGCGGCTGGGCCTCCCGGTCGGGCGCGCGCCGAGGCTCGTGGAAGGTGACCGGATGGTGCTGGGCCGGTACGTGATTCCCGACGTCAGCATCTGGGCGTTCGAGCGCAAGCCCGGAGAAACGAGCCCCGTGATCGAGGGCGAGCCAGCCTATTATGTCTTCCGTCTCGATTCCCTGATCCCGGCCGGTATCCCGAAGCTCGCGGAGGTCCGCGAGCAGGTCCTCATCGCCGCGCGGATCGAGAAGAAGAAGACCCTCTGGGCCGAACGCGCCCGGCAAGTCGCGGCGTCCCTGGCGGGCACGCCCGACTTGATCGCCGCGGGCGCCGCGCACGGTCTGGCGGTCCAGCGGCTCGGCCCGTTCTCCCGGCTGCGCCCTCCGCCGATCCTGCAGCTCGAACCACGGGTGCTCGGCAGCGCCTTCCGCCTGGGCGTGGGACAGCGGAGCGGCGTCATCATCGGCGAGAACCGGGCGTTCATTTTGCAGCCCCTGTCGCGCACGTCCGCCGATTCCTCGGCATGGCGGGCCCAGCGGGATGCGCAGCGGGAGAGCCTGATGCAGAACGCCCGCCAGGCGCGCGTCGAGTCGTATCTCGCAGGGTTACGTCAGCGGGCCAAGGTGGTCGATCGCCGCAAGGAGCTCTTCCAGACGCAAAACACGACCGCCGGCAGCTAGCCGGCGGTTCGCCCGACGCCCTACTGGTTGAGGCGCTTCGGTTCTCCCCCCGAAGACGGCGGCAACGACGACGTGTTGGTCGGCGGGGCCGGCGGCAGGGGGGGTTGCGGTTGATCCGACGCAACTTCCTTCAGGCTCTTCTTGAACTCCCGGATCCCCTGCCCGAGCGACGAGCCGATTTCGGGTATGCGCCGTGCCCCGAATACGAGCAGAGCGATGACCAGCAGGATCAGGATATGCGTCATCGAAAGATCCATATGCCACTCCTCTAGAAGAGCGATCGGGCCACGAAGTAGGCGATCGCCACCCCCAGCACCGACAGCAGCGACACCTCGAGACCGATCGGCCCCAATGTAATCGACAGCACCAGGAGGTCGACGTGCACCGGGCCGAACGTCGGCGTAACGGCTGTCGTGAAGAACTCCTTGGCGGCGCCGGCCGGCAGAAAGCGCCCCAACAGGGCGTGCAGAAAGCCCCCGAGCACGAATCCCGACGCCAGCACCCCCAGATAAAATAGCGGACGGCGGGGACCGTGTGCCACGTTCAGCTCCGCCGTTCGACGGCGTAGGCGATGCTGTCGCGCAATGCCTCGCGCGCCGGGGACGGCGGCAGCGCCCCGAGCTCCGCGTCGGCCCGCTGGGCCAGATCGAGCGCGCGCCGGCGGGCGTATTCGAGGCCGCCGCCGGCATCCACGAGGCGGATCACCTCCGCCACCTGCGCGTCGGTCGGATCCGCGGTCGCCATCAGCCGGACCACGACCTGCCGCTCCGCGGCAGCGAGCCGCGGCAGAACCGCGATCAGCGGCAACGTCACCTTGTGCTCCTTCAAATCCAATCCCGACGGCTTACCGGTGACGGCCTCCGGCTGCGTGTAGTCGAGCAGATCATCGGTGATTTGGAACGCCATCCCCAGATACATGCCGAAGCGGGCCAGCGCCTCACGTACGGGCGCGGGCGCCGCGAGCGCGCCCACCTCGCAGGCACCGGAGAGGAGCGAAGCCGTCTTCGCCCGGATGAGCAGGTCGTACTCGGTCTCGCCGAAGGCCATCTTGTCGTGGGCCTCGAGCTGCCGCATCTCGCCGATGGTCATCTCGTTGGTCACGCGCGCGAACACGCGCAGCGGATCGAGATCGCCCACGCGCACCAGCTCGATGATGGCCCGCGAATAGAGGTAGTCGCCCATGATCACGGCGACCTGGTGCGAGAACAGCGCGTTCAGCGTCGGCATGCCACGCCGCAGCGCCGAGTGATCCACCGAGTCGTCATGGACGAGCGTCGCCAGGTGGATCAGCTCGACCACCGCCGCCAGGGTGACCACCCGCCCGTCGCCCCCACCGGCCGCTTGATGGCTCAGCAAGAGCAGCATCGGTCGGAACAGCTTCCCCTTCATCCGCAGCAGATGGTCGTTGGCGTCGGCGATGATCGGGAAATCGGCCGCGATGATGCGCCGCAGCTCCGCCGCCACCCGGTCGAGCTCCCCGGCCACTGGGCGCTGGATGTCCGACAACGAGACCCGGATTGCCTGCTCGCTCATGCTAGGTCGCCCGGGCGAGCGCCTTGACGCGCGCCCCCACGTCCATGAACCGGATGTCCACGGCGAACACGCGCCCGTACAGGTCCCGTGCCTCAGCCGGCTTCCCCTCCTCCTCGAGCGCCCGGGCCAGCCAGTAGAGGATGCCGAGGCGCTCCTGGTCTCCCGTAGCGGGCAGCTCGAGCGCCCGGCGCAGGATCGACTCCGCCACGCCGTACGCACCCTTGTCGTGGAAGCAGACGCCGAGCGCCTCCGACGTCCGCAGCTTGCCTTCCGGGGCCCGCAACGCCTTCTGAAACTCCGCGATGGCCTCGTCGAGCAACCCCATTTCCTTGAAGGCGACGCCGAGGTCGTAGTGCGACTGGAAGTCGGTCTCCTCGATATTCTCGTCGATGCCCTGACGGAACCGGGCGAGCATCTCCCGGAAGTCCTGCTCCTCGTCCCCGGTCGGCTCCTCGTCCTCGACTTTCATCCGGGTGTCGCGCGGTGCACTTTCGTCCAGGATCATCGCTCCCAGATCGACGAAGTCGCCCTCGGCAGCCGTTTCGTCGCGCACCCGCATCTTGGCGTCCTTCGGCGCCACCCGGCCTTCGCGCTGGGGCGGTTCCGCCGGCGCCAGCATCGCCAGCGCGGCCCGGGCACGCTCGTTCTTCGGATCGTGCTCGGCCACCCGTTCGTAGACGGCCCGCGCCTTGTCGGCGAGATCTCCCCGCAACAGCGTATCGGCCAGCTCGATATACGCCTCGACCAGCTGGGTCTTGTCACCCGACTTGAACGCGAATTCCACCTGCTTCTGCCGGTGCCGTACGCTGTTGGGATCGAGGCGGAGAATCTCGCCCACCAGCCCCTGGGCGTGTCGCAGGTTCCCGAGTGATTCGAACCCGGCCGTCGCGATGTCGAGCTCCTCGATGCCCCGCTCGCGCTCCCCCTCCTCGATCAGCGCCTCACCCAGTGCCTGGTGCGCCTCGGCATCGTCCGGATCGTCGGCGACGCGGCTTTCAAGCTCCTCGATGGTGGGGACCGCAGGCGCGATTCCTGCGAGCCCATTGAACGTCAGCGCGTCGGGCTGCTCTCCCTCCTTGACCACGTCCAGACCGAGATCCAGCGTCGGCGTCGTCCCCGACCCCAGCGTCGGCTCGGTCTGGACCCATCCCGTGTCCTCGTCGGCGAGCGGCTCGTTGTCCACCTCGTGTTCGCGCGCTGTGGTCGAGGTCTCCAGCTCGGTAGCCTCGAAATCCGGTTCCAGCTCGAGGGGGGGAATCTCCACTACCGTCTTGCGCTTCGGCGGCGCCGCGGGCGGCTCTTCGACCGCGGCTTCCGCTTCCGCCACCGGGGCCTCATCCTCGTCATCCGACACGTCGAAGGCCGAGACCAGCGGGAGGTCGCCGAGGATGTCGGCCGTGGTGGGAGCACCGGCATCGGGTTCGGTCGTCGGCTCCAGGCCGGGGAGCGGAGGCGCGTCCGTCGGCACCTCGGCGTCGCGGATCGACGTGATCTCACTGACGGCCTCACGGACCTCGCTGAAATCCTCACCCGTGTGCTCGAGCCCAGCGATCGGCTCCGCCTCTTCTGTAGGGGCCTCCTCGACCAGACTCGTGGTCTCGATTGCGGACGGAGGCGGGGCCGCCTGCGCCACGATGGGGGGCGCCGCCGGGGGACGCGTGCCGCTCGGGCGTCCCGGCGGGGCCTTGGCCTTGGCGGGCTCGTTCAGGTCCAGGAAGACGAGACTCGTCGTCTTCCGCTTGGGCTTCGGGGGGATAGCGGGGGCCGCGGTGCTCGGACGCGGGGCCGGAGCATGGAGACGGGCCTGCAGCTCGGGGCCGCCGTAGGCGCGCAGGTGCTCCTCGAGCATCACCCGCAACTGCTCCCCTTCGGAGGAGATGTCGACGAAGTCCTTGAGCGCCTGAAACGCCTGCTGGATAGCCCCGGCCTTCTGCATCCGCTCCGCGTACTCGATGAAGTTC
Organism: Gemmatimonadales bacterium; assembly: GCA_035311125.1. Taxonomy (GTDB): domain Bacteria; phylum Gemmatimonadota; class Gemmatimonadetes; order Gemmatimonadales; family GWC2-71-9; genus DASTHG01. Next base: position 10,580 of record DATGDE010000280.1, on the reverse strand, counting down.
TGCTTGGCCTCTCCGATGAATCCCTTGGCGGCGTAGAGCTTGGCGAGCTTGAGATAGGTGGTGGGTCTGCCGGGAGCATTCCGCAGCACCTTGTTGCACATCGCGATCGCGTTGTTGTGGAAGCCCAGCTCCGCGTAGCGGTCTACTGCGCGGTCGTAGTAGTCTGCGGCTTGAGCGGGATCCCTGACCTTGAGATACAGATCGCCGATGCGGTTGAAAATGCCGAGATCGGGGTTGGGATCCCCCTCCTCATCCTGCGCATGGAGCACGGAGAGCCAGGCATCGATGGCGGCGCGCGGGTCCTTGGCCTCCAGCAGGCGGGCCCGGTCCTTGAGCTTCTCAAGCTTCGACATTGAGCCCTAAAGATACCGGAGGCGCAGGCCTCGGACAAGCGAAACCCGCTGTCCACACGGCGGTTACGAGATTCGCACCGACCCAGTAGGCGATCTCCCGCCAATCGGCCACCTCGGCCGCGACGATGTCGGCGGCGAAGCCCGGAGCGATCTGTCCCCGGTCCCCCGCCAAGCCCAATGCAGCGGCCGCGTTCACGGTGGCGCCGAGCACCGCTTCGGCATGTCGCAGGCCGAGCTGCGACACGGCGAGGCTCATGATGAGCGGCAGTCCGATTGTCGGTGAGCTGCCGGGGTTGAAATCCGTCGCCAGCGCGACGGCGACTCCCGCCTCCACCAGCCGACGGGCCGGCGCCTGGCGGGCTTTCCCGAGAAAACTCATCGTCCCCGGCAGCAGCACGGCGGCGGTGTCGCTCGCAGCCAGGGCCTGGACGCCCGAATCGGAGATGCCCGCCAGATGGTCCGCCGACAGCGCGCCGAGCTCCGCTGCCAGCTCGGCACCGCCGGAGCCCTGCAGCTCGTCCGCGTGCAGCTTCAGAGCCAGACCGGCGTCCCGTGCGGCCGAGAGAATCGCCCGAGCCTCGACCACGCCGAACACGCCGGGCTCGCAGAATACATCGCAACAGCGGGCCAGGTCCTCCCGGACCACCACGGGCAGCATCTCGTCGATGAGCAACCGCACGTACTCGGCCCGACGCCCGCGGTATTCCGGCGGGACTTCGTGGGCTCCGAGAAACGTGGGCACGAGCTGGAGGCCCTCCGCGGCGCACAGGCTGCGGACTATGCGGAGCTGCTTCAGCTCGCTCTCGAGCTCGAGGCCGTAGCCGGACTTCACCTCGATCGTTGTGCTGCCGTGTTCACGCAAGGTCAGCAGGCGGCCACGGGCCAGGCGCTCGAGCTCCGCCGCGGACCGCGCGCGCACGTCGCGCACCGACTGGAGAATCCCCCCGCCCGCCGCGGCGATCGCCTGGTAACTCTCACCCAGCGCGCGCCGCTCGTGGTCCTCCAGGCGGGGGGCGCCGAAGATGGCGTGGGTATGGCAGTCGACGAATCCGGGGAACAGCGTCCCCGTCACTTCCACGACGGCGACGTCGGACGCGGGGCGCGGCGCCTCGCGCCGCGGGCCGACCCAGGCAATGCGTGCGCCGTCGATGAGCACGGCGGCATCGCGCAGGACTTCGAGCTCCGACAGCTCGCGGCCGCGGCGGGCCCGCGCCGGGCCGCGGCACGTGACCACCGCGTGCGCGCCGACCAGCAACGTCCTCAGTCGCCCGCCTCCAGCATCGGCAGGCGCAGACCTTCGCGCCGCGCCGTGGCCATCGCTTCCGGGTATCCGGCGTCCGCATGGCGTGCCACGCCGATGCCCGGATCGTTGGTGAGCACCCGCTCGAGCCGCCGCCGCGCCGCGGGCGTCCCGTCGGCCACGGTCACCTGCCCCGCGTGCAGGGAGTTGCCGATGCCCACGCCGCCGCCATGGTGAAACGACACCCACGATGCCCCGGAGGCGGTATTGAGCAGCGCGTTCAAGATCGGCCAGTCGGCGATCGCGTCGGACCCGTCACGCATCCCTTCCGTCTCGCGGAACGGCGATGCCACGCTGCCCGTGTCGAGGTGATCCCGCCCGATGACGATCGGCGCGGACAGCTCTCCCCGCGCTACGAGATCGTTCAGTGCCACCCCGAAGCGCGCGCGCTCCCCTTGCCCGAGCCAGCAGATCCGGGCGGGAAGTCCCTGAAACGCCACGCGCTCCTGCGCCATACGAATCCAGCGCGCGAGGTGCTCATTGTCGGGGAACAGCTCGAGCACCAGACGATCGGTACGGTGCAGATCGTCCGGATCGCCCGACAGGGCCACCCACCGGAACGGCCCCTTCCCCTCGCAGAACAGTGGCCGGATGTACTCCGGCACGAACCCCGGAATGTCGAAGGCGTTCGTGACGCCCGCATCGGCGGCCACGGTTCGAATGTTGTTGCCGTAGTCGAAGGCGACCGCACCCGCGCGCTGCAACGCCAGGAGGGCCTGCACGTGCGTGGCGATGCTCCGCTCCGCACGGCGGATGTACTCGGCGGGATCAGCGACGCGCAGCGCAAGCGCCTCAGCGAGCGGCAGACCCGCCGGGACGTAGCCGTGCAACGTGTCGTGCGCCGACGTCTGGTCGGTGACCGCATCGGGGGAGAAACCCCGGCGGACGAGCTCGGGAAGGACTTCCGCGCAGTTGCCGATCAGCCCGATCGACAGGGGCGTGCGGTGGCGGCGCGCGCGCTCGCACCAGTCGAGCGCCTCGTCCAGCGTCGCCGTCGCCTTGTCCAGGTAGCGTGTTTCCAGGCGCCGCCGCACACGCGCTGGATCCACCTCCACCACGAGGCACACTCCGTCGTTCATCGTCGCCGCGAGCGGTTGGGCCCCTCCCATGCCGCCCAGTCCGCCCGTGAGCACGACCCGGCCGGCGAGACTGCCCCCGAAATGGCGGCGCGCCACCGCCCCGAAAGTTTCGAAAGTGCCCTGCAGAATTCCCTGTGTGCCGATGTAGATCCAGGACCCGGCCGTCATCTGGCCGTACATGATCAGGCCGCGCCGCTCGAGATCGCGGAACACGTCCCAGGTCGCCCAGCGGCCGACGAGATTGGCGTTCGCGATCAACACGCGCGGCGCATCGGGATGCGTGGCGAACACCCCCACCGGCTTTCCCGACTGGACGAGCAGCGTCTCGTCATCCCCCAGGGTGCGCAGCGTCCGCACGATGGCGTCGAAGGCCTCCCAGCTGCGCACCGCCCGCCCCGTGCCGCCGTAGACGACCAAATCATCGGGACGCTCGGCTACCTCCGGATCGAGGTTGTTCATCAACATCCGCAGCGCGGCCTCCTGCACCCAGCCGCGGCAGGATCTTTCGCCGCCGCGCGGCGCCCGCACTACACGCGCACCACTCACGCCGCCTCCGGGGCAGGATCGAACGCACCGGCGCGGATGCCCGCCGCCACGCGCTCGATCTCCGCCGCCATGGGCCGGTCGGCGTCGAGCGGCGGCGCCATCGCCCGCACGGCCGCATGCAACCGGGCTACTCCACGCCCCGGGCGCAGCGGCTTCAGAAACTCCAACCCCTGGGCGGCCGCCAGCAGTTCGATCGCGACGATCCGCGTCGCGTTGGCGAGAATGCGCTGCCCTTTCCAGGCGGCGGTCATTCCCATGGGCACGATGTCTTCCTGATTTCCTTCGGTGGGCACCGACTGTACGCTCGCCGGCGTGGCGAGGACGCGCGAATCCGCCACCAGCGCCGCCGCGGCGATCTGGGCGGTCATAAAGCCGGAATCGAGTCCCGGATCGTGCGCGAGAAACGCGGGGAGGCCGGACGACAGATCCGGGTTCACCACCCGCTCCAGCCGGCGCTCGGCCAGTCCCGCCAATGTCGCGAGCACCATCCCGAGCACGTCCAGCGCGAGGGCGATCGGCTGGCCGTGGAAATTGCCGCCGGAAAGGACGTCCGCGCCGAACACCAGCGGATTATCGGTCGCCGCGTTCAATTCCGTCGCCACGAGCCGTTCCGCAAAGGCCACCCCTTCTCCGACCGCGCCCAGTACCTGCGGCGTGCAGCGCAGCGAGTAGGCGTCCTGCACCCGCGGATCGTTGTGGCGGTGCGATTCGCGGATCTCGCTCTCGACGAGCAACGCCCGGAGCAGCGCCGCCGAACGCTGTTGCCACGGATGCGGGCGTGCGTCGTGGATCCGGGCGTCGAAGGGCACGGGCGTGCCGCGAACCGCCTCCAGGCTCATCGCTGCGGCTCCGTGGGCGGCGCGCCACAGGACCCACGCGTCATGCACGAGCAGCGCCGCCAGCCCGGTCTGAGCCTGGGTTCCATTAACGAACGCGATGCCTTCCTTGGCCTCGAGCGTGACCGGCTCGATGCCGGCGGCCGCGAGCTGCGCGCCATCCGGTCCCTCCCCGACGAGGGCGAGCGCGAGATGCGAAAGCGGCGCCAGGTCTCCCGAGGCGCCCACGCTGCCCTGCGACGGGATCGTGGGGTGGATGCCCGCGTTGAGCATCGCCACCAGCGTGTCGGGGAGCACCGCCCGGACGCCGCTCGTCCCCATCAGGAGGACATTGGCGCGCAGCAGCATCATAGCGCGCACCACCTCGGTCGGCAGTGGGTCGCCCACCCCGGAGGCATGACTGCGGATCAGATTGAGCTGGAGGGCGCGCAACTGCTCCGGGGGAATGCGGACGTGCGCGAGCTTGCCGAACCCGGTGTTGACCCCGTAGATCGTCTCGCCCCGCGCCAGCGCCGCGTCGATGCCGGCGCGCGAGCGCTCGACCTGCACGCGGGTGTCGGGCGCCACGACTACCCGGGCGCCGTGTCGCGCAACGGCGACGACGTCGCCGATGGACAAGGAACGACCATCGAGCGTGACCGTGGGGACCATCGGTGGCAGGAAGGTAGGTGCGGGCGGCGAGGACGCCAAGTAGCACACGAAGGGGCCGGCGGTGCGCCCCTTCCGCGCCGCCGGCCCCTTCGGTTTCCACGCTCGAATCGCCCGAACCTACCGCGCCCCCGGCACCACCGTCCCGGTTTCCACCGCCGCGGGGAGGTTCGCGTGCACCACCAGCTCCGGATTCCCCGGATCGGTCTGCAGGCTCCAGTCGAAGATGAGGTAGTCACGCCCCACGTGGGTGACGCGCAGCGCCCCGTAGTGCAGTGTGCTGCCATCGACGATCTGGAACACATACCCGTAGCCGGGGGCGGCCTGGATCATGTTGCGCGAATAGCCGCTGGCCGGTGCGAAATCGATGTCGGTGAGATCCGCCACCGGCGTGTTGGCGTACAGCCGCAGGGACGTGCCGCTGAACTCCGGGACCAGCCACAGGGTGGAGTCGGTCGGATCGCGGTGCACCCAGAAGTCGATGTCCGTGCGGTTGCCGTCCTGCACGAGACCGAGCTCGCTCGGCTGGGCCACGCCGTCCTGGTTCACGTCGTCCCAGAACCGGAACCCGGCCTGCGCGCTGTTCTGCTCGAAGGCGTAGACCAGCAGGTTGCGCGCGTCCGGACGGGGCGTGTCCTGCCACAGCGGCGACCACAGGCTCTCGTACCCTTCGATGCTGATGGCCGAAACGCCAAAGCACCGCGGAACGCCGTTCGTGAGGGCGCCAGCTAGGAATTCGGGCGACACCGTCGTGCCTTCGAGCGCCCAGTCCGTCCCGCACACACCGTGATCGAGATCGTAGGACGCACTATAGACGCGATACCACTGGAAGCGCTGCGGATCGGCGCTGTAGGCGTTGTCGCTCCACTCGAGGTGGATCGCCCCATTGAGCGAGATCGACGTCAGGCTGGCCGGAGACTCGAGCTGCAGGCGCTCGTCCACCGTGATGGCCGTGCTCGGATCGCTTTCCTGGCCATTCACATCCACCGCGGTGACGTAGTACTGGAGATGCGGGACGCCGTTGTCGTGGAAGGTGTTGGAGGTCGTTTCCCCACGCAGCCCGAACGCGCCGCCGGTGCTGCCGCGTGAGTAGATGCGGTAGCTCGCCAAGGCGGAGGAACTGATGGCGTCCCACTGCAGCAGGATTCCGGCCGGGCGGGCGGGATCGCCGCTGGGATCGAGGGCGTAGCTGAGGTTCGCCGGCGGGTCCAGCAACGGCGAGTTGTTGACCAGGGTGTTGGTATCACAGCCCGCGAGCGCGAGAGACGCCGCGAGCAGGCCAACGAACGATCGAGCGGACATGACGCCCTCTGGGAGTGTGGTGGACGTCCGCCTTTGAGGGCAGACCACATGCCGGATGGCAACTGACGACGGGTGAAGGAGATGCACGGCGGGAACGAGCGAGGGCTGTCCCCCCACGAGGACAACACAACGCTTCACTGGCGCAGGACGCTCTGCTGGTCGTAGTCGAACTTGATGTCGGGCTGGTCGAGCAGCGCCACGTAGAAGTTGAATGCGAAGTTCCCGGTCGCCGCACGGCTGAAGGCGAAACTGGCATGCCAGCGGTGCAAGTCGCGCTCGAGCCGTACGTAATGTTGACCGAACTGGCGGGTGTCGAAATCGTAGTTGGTATTCCAGGACATGGTCCAGTTCGGCGTCGGGCTGAAGGCCATGCCCAGCGTCATCTGCTGCCGCCCCCCCTGCAGCCCGGTCGCGATTCGCTGTCCGGTGTCCCCGCGAACCCGTTGCGCGGAGAACTGCACGTTGAGGTTGAACCCGCGCCCGCCGCTTCCGTAACCGGCCATACCACCTCGGAACCCGCCGAGCCCGCCGAAGCCGCGCGGGCCCGGGCCCGGAAGCGGGCCCGCCTGGGGCGTTGCCGACGGTCCCGGCGTGCCGGCCGGAGGAGGCCGGCCCCCGAGGCCGAAGATCGAGGCGATCGCCGCCAGGGTACGCGGTCCGATCGAGAACGACGCCGAGAGACTCTGGAGGAAGGGAGAGAACTTGGTGTCCGCCAGCCCCACCTGTCCATTCCACAGATCGTGCGTGACCTGCAGGTTGAAACCGGGCAGGAGATCCGACGCAAACGTGTTGGTGAGGGTCTGGGTTTGCCAGCCCACCCGTCCCGGCTGCTTCGCCTGCTCGAAGTTGTAGGACACGCTCGAGGTCGAGATGCTGAGCAGCCGGATTTTGCGGGGCTCGGCGTTCGTCGTATCCCCCGCCGCAGGTTTGAACTTGGCCTCGAAGCCCTGCTGCAGGCCCAGCGTAATGGTCTGCTGGGGATCGCTGCGGGCGTTGAGCAGCCGCTTGCCCGACGGGTCCAGCGCGTGGGCAAACTCGGAGTCCACGCTGGCGCCGGGGGCGTACTGGTAGCTCACGATGGGAGAGATCGAGTGCCGAATCCGGGCAAACGGTCCGACCCCCGGGAAGAACCCGAAGAAGCTCGGCGCGAGACCCAGCGTGAACTGCAGCCGCTTGCCCTGCTGCAGAAACCGCCCGCCGGTGAACTGGTTGCGCAGCATGAAGGGGCCGGCGCTGGTCTTGTTAACGATGCCGATGCCCGGCTGCAGCCTCCAGGTACCGCTGAACACCTGGGGCAGATTGATGCCGGTCGACCAATCCACCCGCGTCTCGAACGAGCGGGCGTACACCACGGTATGCAGCACGGAGGAGTCGATCGGATCGGGAACGACGAGCTGCAGGGGCTGCGAGGTCCGGTTGTCGGTGATCGAGACGGAATTGGTCCAGTTCCAGCGGCCGAGCCGCAGCGGTGTACCGATGGAGATCGTGCTCGCCCGGCTGTCGAACGTCGTCCCGAGGGTGTCCACCCCACCGCCAGCCCGTGGCTCGAACAGGGGCGTGCCCACATTGTGGAACGTCTGGGTGTTGGTGAAGCTGAACGACGGGGACCAGGTGGCCCACGAGGCGAGGTCGATCGGCGCCGGCGTGATGGACACGCGAGGCAAGTTCTGCTGCACCAGGTTATTCGACAGGTTCTGCGAGAGGTTCCCGCCGAGGTTGAGCGTGCCCCAGGAGAAGCGTTTGTCGAAGTTCGCCTGGGAGCTGAGCTGAGCGGTCGTCAGGAACGGATCGATCGTGTTGCGCTGCACCACCTGCGCGCTGGTCGCGTAGTTGACGCTCGCCGCGAAGCGCGTGCGGCTGTTGAAGCTCTGCGTGTGGTACCAGGTGATCTGGCTCGAGTGGGCCGGGGCATCGAGCTGGCTGAGGCGCGAGTACGACAGACTGCCGTCCACGAAGCGGTCCAGCCAGCGGTAGTGCAGCTGCCCGTTGGCCGAAAAGCTCCTCTCGGAGAACCAATCGGCCGAGGCGAGGACGTCAACGTAGTCGTTCAGGACGAAGTAGTAGCCGAGGTTCGATATGTGGCGCCGGTACCCCCGGGTGGGGCGCACCAAGTCGTTGAGCCCGAAGCGCGGCACCAGCACGCCGCTGCGGCGGCCGGGCCGGATGTCCTGGAAGATGAACGGCAGCCAGAGGATCGGGACGTCGCGCACGTAGAGCACCGCCGGCCGCGCCACCATGACGTTCTTGTTGAGCCACTTCACTTCCCCGGCGGCGAAATGGTATCCGGGGACGGGGCGTTCGTCCGAGGTGATGTCGCTCCGGGCGCCGTACATGCGCGTCGAGCCCGAATCAACGGCGATGTTGCCGCGCATGAACCAGGTGGCGGGTCCCTCCTGAAAGTGGGTGAGCGCCTGGTCGACCGTTCCGCGCCGGATGCAGGTGTCGTAGCGCATCCCCTCGCCCACGAGCACCGTGGCCGGGGTGCTGGGCGTCCCCTGATCGAACAGTCGGGGGCTGCCGGTCGCGTCGAGTCGGCAGCTCGATTCGCGATAATGCACCGAGTCGGCCTCGAGCTTGGTGCCTTCCCGGTCCACCAGCGCCGCGCCGACGAGCACGATGGTCTGGCTGTCGCCCAGCACCAGAAGCGTATCGGCGACGTAGTGCGTGATCCGGAACCCCTGGAACTTGAGCAGCGAGTCCATCACGGGATCGGCCGGCGGGAAGGTCCGCGTCGGTCCGGTCGGCAGGCCGAGCAAGCGGGCGGCCGCGGTGTCGAGCGGCCGGCCGGCCACGACGGTCGAATCCGGGCGGCGGGTCGTGTCGCGCGGGACGGGCCGCTGGGCCGCGAGCCCGTGCCCGGGCCAGACGAGCGCGGCGACGAGCGCGGCGACCGCGGCGCTGGCCCGGTTGGCGGCCCGCGTCTTCCGCCGGATCACGACCCACGCACACCAGATGCCGATCTCGTAGAACAGCATCAGGACGAGGATCCCGACGACCATCGACAATGCATCCGGCGGAGCGAGGAACGCGGCCAGGCCTGCCGCGCCCAGGAGCGCGAAGCGACGGTTCTTGCGGAGGCCCGTCGGGGTCACGAGACCGAGTGCGGCCAGGATGATGATGACGAGCGGGAGCTCGGTCGTACAGCCGACGGCCACGATGACCTGGGCCGCAAATGTGAAGTAGCGGTCAGCCGTGATGATCGGCTGCAATGACTGATTCTGGAAACCCAGCAGAAAATTGAGGGCATGGGGCAACGCCAGCAGGTATCCCGCAGCCGCTCCGCCGAGGAACAGGACGACGCCCGAGAACAGGGCCGGCACCACCAGACGCTTCTCCCGATCATACAGCGCAGGCGCGAGGAACGCCCAGATCTGAAACACGGTGTAGGGCGACGTCAGGACGACGCCGACGATGAACGCGAATTTCAACGTGATGAAGAAAGGGTCGGTCGGGCTCGTGTAGTTGAGTCGTCCCCCGGGCAGGTGGGCCGCGATGGGACGCATCAGCAGGCCGATGACGTCGACGCGCTCGACCACGAACCACCCGACCACAGTGCCCACGACGACGGCGAGCAGGATCTTCAGCAGGCGCCAGCGCAGCTCCTCGAGGTGATCGAGGAACGGCATTTCGCCGCGGGAAGAAGCGTCGGCCACGGGAGGGTGGGGCTAGCGCCCCAGGGTTTGCAGCTTGTCGCGCGCGAGGTTGGCTTCGTCGGAGCGGGGATATCCGGCCAGGACGCGCGCGTAATAGGTGCGTGCGGCGGCCTTGTCTCCCCGTTGCTCGGCGAGGAGGCCCAGTTTGTACAGGGCCGAGGGCGCCCGCGGCGAATTGGGGTAGCGCTTCACAACCTCCTGGTACACCGCGGCGGCGGAATCGGGATTCTCGGCGGCGAACGACTCGCCGATGTAGTAGAAGGCATCGGGCGCGTGCTCGTCGTCCGGATATTGCCGGAGGAACTCGCGGAAGCCGAGGCGTGCCGTCGTGAAGCTGCCCCGCCGGTATTGCTGCAACGTCAGGTCGTACATCTGGCCCGCGCCCGGTGTCGTGGTGGACGGCGCAGCCGGCACGGAGGGCGGCGCGGCCCCGGTTGTATCGACCGGCGCCGGCGCGGGCGCCGGTGCCGGGGTGGCCAAGCGGCTGCGAAGCTCGGACAACCGCTGCTGGCTCTGTCCGGTGAGCTCCTGCAACGACCCGAGCTGCTGCTGCACCGCCTGCAGGTCGCTGCGGATGTCGCCCCGGATCTGCACCAGGGCGTTCTGCTCGGCGGCCAGGGTCGCCTGCACCGACGCGAGCACGCGGGCGAGGGAGTCCCGCTCCACGCGCCGCAGACTGTCGCCGCGCGACAACTCGCTCCGCAACGCCTCGACCTGGAGCTGGACCTTCCGGACGTCACCCCGAAGGGCGCATCCGGTCAGCAGCCCCAGGCCGAGGAGCCACGGTGCGCGGCTGGGCGACACCCTTACGGCTTCCGCAGCATGTCCCCGCCGCTCAGGATCTCGAACTCGTCGCGGCGGTT
>DATGDE010000279.1:0-2317 GCA_035311125.1 Gemmatimonadales bacterium | reverse complement strand
GCACCGGTCCGGTCCTAGTGCTGCTGCACGGCGTGTTGGGCAACCGGCAGAGCTGGGCGCACCTGATGTCCGTGCTCGCCCAGGACTTCACGCTCATCGCACCCGACCTGTTGGGGCACGGCGAGTCGGCGAAGCCGCTCGGTGACTACTCCCTGGGGGCGTACGCCGGGACGCTGCGCGATCTCATGGAGACCCTGGAGATCCCGAGCGCGACCATCGTCGGCCACTCGCTCGGCGGCGGCGTGGCGATGCAGTTCGCCTACCTGTTCCCCGAACGATGCGAGCGGCTCGTGCTGGTCAGCAGCGGGGGGCTCGGCCGCGAGCTCAGCTTCCTGCTGCGGGCACCGACGCTGCCCGGCTCCGAGTGGCTGTTGCCCCTCGTCGGCTCGCGCTGGGTTCGGTCGCGCAGCGAGGCGCTCGGGCGGCAGCTGCGCCGGCTGGGGCTGCGGGCCAGCCCGGACATCCTCGAGGCGTGGCGCGGCTTCTCCACGCTCGGCGACGGCGAGTCGCGCCGCGCGTTCCTGGCCACTATCCGGACGATCGTGGGGCCCGGCGGGCAGACCGTCGACGCGCACGAGAAGATGTACCTGTTCGAGGACCTGCCGGTCCTGCTGGTCTGGGGAGCTCGGGACCGGCTCATCCCGGTGTGGCACGCGTCCGTCACGCATCAGGCGATTCCGGGCAGCCGCCTGGAGGTGTTCGAACACGCCGGCCACTTCCCGCACCTGTGCGACCCCGAGCGCTTCGCCAGAGTCCTGCGCGACTTCGTCCAGACGACCCCGGCGCGCCACTACGACTCCGCGCGATGGCGCGCGATGCTCGCCCGCACCTCGGCTCCCACCGCGTGAGCTCGCCGCCCCCCGAAGCGGTCGCCTGTTCGCACGTCTGAGCGCGCATGACGCGGGCATGCGGTAGCGGTACGCCGCACGGCCGTCATGCCCTGCTGCCTGGGTAGGGCGCATCCGTACGGCAGCCACCGTCCCTGCCGCATCGTTCGGCCACATTCCCCCGCGGAGGACCCGTGCCGCTACCGAAGACCGGCACCCGTCGGGTGGGCCGTCGCGCTCGCCGCGTCCGCGCTCCTCGCCGCCGGGGCGGCCGGCTGCGGCGGGGGCGGAGGCGAGACGCTCGGCAACGGGGTCCGGCTCGTCAAGAAGGACGGGCTGACCACCTGCACGCACCTGCCCTACCCGCCGTTCGAGTTCGAGCGCGGCGGGGAGATCGTCGGTTTCGACGTCGATCTGGTGAACCTGGTCGCGCAGCGGCTCGGCGTCCGGCAGGAGATCGTGGACACGCCGTTCGAGACGATCAAGACAGGTGCCGACCTGAACGCCGGCAAGTGCGACATCGCCGCGACCGGCCTGACGATCACCGAGGAGCGCAAGAAGAACCTCGACTTCTCGGTGGGGTACTTCGACGCGACCCAGGCCGTGCTCGCCCGCAAGGGAAGCGCGATCCGCTCGCTCGGCGACCTCAAGGCCAAGAGGCTCGGCGCGCAGGCGTCCACGACCGGCGAGGACTACGTCAAGGGCAAGGGCATCGACCCGGTGTCGTACGAGTCCGCGGACGCCGAGCTCAACGGGCTGCGCAGTGGGCAGGTGGACGCCATCGTGCAGGACCTGCCGGTGGTGACCGAGTGGTTGAAGGACCCGGCGAACGCCGGATTCGAGATCAAAGCGAATCTGCACACCGGCGAGCAGTACGGCTACGCGGTCAAGAAGGGCGGCAACGCCGAGCTGCTCGGGGTCGTCAACCAGGTGATCGAGCAGGCGAAGCGGGACGGCCGCTACGACGCGCTCTACAAGAAGTGGATCGGGAACGTGCCCGCCGCGACGAGGTGACGACGACCGGAAGGGACCGATGGCGACCCTCGCGAGAACCCGGCGGCGGAGCGGGCTGAGCCGCCGGCGCAAGACGCAGCTGTGGCGCGCGACTCAGTACGCCGTCTTCGTCGCCGCCGTCGCGGGGGCCGCGCTGCTCGCCGACTGGTCGGTGCTGACGGAGAACTTCGCCCGCCCGGAGTACGCGCGGCAGATGTTCCCGGAGCTCGTCACCGTGGCGCTGCGCAACACCGTCGTCTACACGCTCGCGGGCTTCGCGTTCGGCCTCGTGCTCGGCCTCGCCGTGGCGCTCATGCGGTTGTCCACGGCGGCGCCGTACCGGTGGGTCGCGATGGTCTACATCGAGATCTTCCGCGGCCTGCCCGCGCTGGTCATCTTCATCCTGGTCGGGGTGGGCCTGCCGCTCGCCTTCCCCGGGCTGAGCTTCCCCGGGGGTACCTACGGCAAGGTCGCGTTCGCGCTCGGCCTGGTCTCCG
>DATGDE010000278.1:0-4557 GCA_035311125.1 Gemmatimonadales bacterium | reverse complement strand
ACCCCAGAGGAAGACCCAGGCGACCGGCGCGGCCCGCACCAGCCCCGCCCCGGCGACGCGCTGCTGCGCGAGGGTGTACGCCGTGCAGATGAGTCCCGGGAAGTGCAGGTAGACGATGCCGAGCGCCGTGAGCATGGCGGCCGCCTGAACGCCCAGTGTCATGGGAATAGCGAACGAGAGGTGCGGCAACGAGCGGGAAAGCGCGAAGCCCGCGGCGAATACCGACAGGAGCAGCGCCGCGTCGGCCGGACGGCTCCGAGCGGCGAGGTCCAGGGATCGGGGAATCATCCAGAACAGCATCGCCCCGACGGCGAACGCCAGCGCGGCGAGGTCGCCGGAGCGCCACGCCCTGGGGGCGGCGCCTCCCCCCGCCGGCCGCCAGCCGGCGAGGGCGCCGAGGACCAGCATCGCGGGAAGCTGGATCAGCAGGCGGCGCTCCATGGTCGCGGCGAGGTAGGTGTCGGCGGGCGGGAGCGCGAGCAGGCAGGCGGCCGCGATGGCGGCGGCGCGGCGCATCACGACAGCCTCCTCCGCACGGCCGCGACCAGTTCGCCGGCGGGGACCTCGGGGCGGAACACCTCGACGACGTTGCCGGCCGGGTCGAGGAGGAAGGTGGACGCGGAGTGGTCGATCCGGCCGCTCGGGTTCCGCGACACCCAGACGCCCAGGCGCGCGAGGTCCGCCAGCTGACGGTGGTCGAGCGGGCGGGCGAGTCGACCTGCGACCCAGCCCCCCGCCGCCGCGGTGCCGAGGGAGCGCCAGTGCTCCGCGAGCGCGGCCGAATCGTCGCGCTCGGGGTCGAGGCTCACGCTCAGGAACAGCAGCCGGTCCGGGACGGCGTCGGTCAGGTCGCCTCGTGCCTGCCGCAGCCGCTCGGTCACCAGCTGGCAGACGCCGGGGCAGTGCAGGTACATGAACGTGAGCAGCACGTATCGGCCCTGATAGCGGGCCAGCGTGGTCGTGTCGCCGGCGGCGTCGATGAAGGTGAGCGGCGACGCCGGTCGCGGCAGCGGTCCCGCGGCGGCGAGGGCTGCGCTGTCGGTCGTGAACGCCCGGAACCCGAAGGTCCACCAGCCGGCGAACGTGATCCAGCCGGCCAGCACCGCCGCGGCGGGAAGGTAGCGGCGCATCCTGCCCCCCGGCTCAGGCCTCCGTCCAGCTGCGGCGCCAGCCCTGCAGGAGCGAGACGCCATAGGCTACGAGACCCAGGGTGACCAGCACGACGAAGACCGCCGCCACGAGCGCCAGGACCCTGCCGGTATTGGCGAGCCCCTCGACGGGGATCGCCGCATAACTGGCATACCGTCGCGGCACGCCCTGCTCCCCGCCCACGTAGAACATGACCAGGAAGCCGTAGGCGCCGACCAGTAACATCGCCAGGCCGGCCTTCGCCCACCGTTGCGCTTCGGGAGCCGCGATCTCATGAAACGCGGCGAGGAGCATCAGGACGTATCCGGCGAGGAAGTAGGTGTGGAAGTGCGCCGGGACCCAGAGCGTGTTGTGGAAGAAGAGGTTCACCGCGATGGTCGAGTCCACGACCGCCGCGAGCCCGCCGACCGTCCAGCCGACGAGGCCCGTGTAATAGGCGAGCGGCGCAAACCGCCAGCGCACGTCCGCCCGGTACACCTGCGTGGCGGCGCCGAACAGCGTCACCGCCGTCGCCGGAACGGCACTGAGATAGGAGGCGATCTGGCCGATCATCTGCACGGCACCCGGCTGGGCGAAATCCATGTAGAGGTGATGGAAGAACGCGGTCAGCACGAAGAGCAGCGTGGCGTTCCACGCAATGGCCACGATCCGGTTGGTCGACCACTTGCGCCCCGTGTACTCGGGAAGCCGCTCGTACACCAGCGCGATCCCCAGGTACATGGTGATGTTGACGATCGTATGACCGAACAGGAACATCATGTTCTTCAGCAGCAGCGGGTCGAAGTGGAGCGCCGGCATGAACCACTGGAACAGATAGAGCAACAGGACGACGGCGCCCACCACCGTCGTTAGCGCCCCGGCCAGGAGCGACACGGTGGCGATGAGAATGAATGGGGGAAGCGGGTCCGCGGGTGTAGCGCCGCTGAGGTAGTCCCAGGCCAGCAGGCGGCCCACGCCGTAGCGGGCGGCAAACGCCCGCAACAGATCGAGCTGAGCGAGGAGCCACGCCACGCCCAGCACCAGCACGGATACGACCGCCAGGCCCGTGGACCAATGGGGCCAGAGCTGGACGAACGGCAGCGGATACAACATGTACCAACCCGGGCCGTAGCGCCCCAGGAGGGTCGCCGCGATCAGGCCCACCGTGCCGGCTAGCACCAGGCCGTAGACCCAGCGGAGGAGCGCGAGGCTCGGCCGGACGTAGCGCAGCGACCGGTACCAGACGGCCGCGACGCCTCCGATGAACAGCGTGCCGGCCATTCCCAGGCCGTGCAGCGTCATGATCGCGTAGAAGCGGTCGGGAGAGATCGCGATGGCCGCGCCCTGATTCAGGCGCATCGTCAGTCCGAGGAGCACCAGCACCAGGAAGACCAGGACGACGGTGATGGCCCAGACCATCGTCATGCGCTTGGCCGGAAGCGGTGCGACTGCCGTGGAATCCGTCACGCGTCACCTCGCTTCGATTGAGGAGAACATGGTCTGATGACCCAGCCCACAGTACTCGAGGCACAGGATCCGGTAGGTACCGGGGGCCGGGAACGTCAGGGTCAGGGCGTTGCGATAGCCCGGCATGGCCTGAGTCTGGCCGAGCATGCCCCCATCGGGTCGGTAGACGGCGAATCCGTGGTTCACGTCGAGCGCGCCGACTTCGAATCGCACCGGCTTGCCGACGGGAACGATCACCGGGCCGGCCGAGCCGGAGGAGGTGTCCGGTCCCGTCACGCGCCACGACCACATGACGCCGTCGACTGTGAGTGTCATGGCCGGCGACTCGCGCGCGCTGCGGGCGTACGGCGTTCGGGGGAGCGTCAGAGCCAATAGTGCGACGGCGATCGTGACGAGCACGAAGAAGTAGACCCGCCGGACGCGGTAGATCAGCGGTCCCACCTGCTCGGCCGGAACCGCCGGATGGCGGGTCGCGACGACCCAGGCGACAAGGACGATGAGCACCGAGCCGATCAGCGTGAACAGAGCCGCGTACCACACAGTCACGGAACGCTCCTGGGAGAGGTTAGACCGAGGAGAGCGGATCTTCCGCCTGCTAGAGTACAGGAAAACTCGGCGAATGCCAGGCCTTGAAGGTCACGACACGCCGGCAGGACTAGAGCAAGCGCCGCAGCTTGAGCACCACTCGCAGCGTGTCGGCCTCACGCCGCAGCAGGAGCACTCGTACCGCGTCCTCGACGCTGAATGCCTTGCGAACATCGCTTAGCGTGAGTACGCCGACAGGTCGCCCGTCGAGCGACAGGAGCTCATCACCGACGACGACTCCTGCATCCGCGGCGGGGCTGTGCGGGATGACGTAGTCGACCACGTACTCTCGCAATCCCGTGCCCCGAGCCACGAGCCGCAAACCACTCATGTCGAATTCGCACCTGTCCTTGTCCTCTTCCTGGACGTTGCGCTCGACGATGGCCCGGTGGTGGGCGTAGTCCAGGATCAGACGCGCCCCCTCGAACGCTGAATTGCCCACGATGCCGTCGATGTCGGTGCGGCCGAGGAACCCCTTGTGCTCGGTGCCCACCGCCGAGGTCGGAGACGCGATCCTGATACGGCCGAGCCGGACCTCCTGCAACCGCACGACGACCCCGTGAAGATCGCCGGCAAGACTCGTCCCGATGGGTGCCGCAATCGCAGGACGCAAGAGCGGCAGCGCATTGTCCTCGCCAAATGCGGTCACAAGGATGATGCAGAGGCCTGATGCACCGGTGTCGAGCACCAGCCGAGCGGCGACGGACTTCCGACCCGGCGCCTTGACCGACGCGCGCAGCAGCGGGACGTCGGCATCGGGCGTGAACGGCACCGACGCGCCATGGCCCCGGTACTCGTAGTGTGATGCGTCGTACAGCCGCACGCGCTGCAGCTGGTAGTCGATCTCCACCGTGAATCGGTGCAGTACGTCGTGCCCTAACAAGCCGCGCTCCGGGCGCCCACTCGCTGCGCTCAGCGCCCCGAGGCGATACAGGACCACGCGTTGATTGGGGAGCTCCAGGCCGCCCAGCCGGAACGACGTCACCACCCCGGTGGACTCCGTCTCCGCGATCGGGAGACCCGAGGTCGATGCCCAATCGTGATCGAGGGCAGTACGGGAGAGTCCGGTATCGAGAATCAGCCAGACGGAGTCGCCGTTGACCACCGCGGGCACGTGAATCGCGCCACCGTAGGAGTCGAACGGCACAGTCGCCACCGGCTCTGGCGGAGCGACGGGTTTGTAAGGCAAACACCCTGCCAACAGAAGTACCGCGATCAGCCTGGCACGGACCGTCTGGCCTAGCTGCTGGCGCGACTCGCCCCGCCACGACAAACTGCGCGGCGTCGTCTGCCGTGTGGCGGTCAGGTGGGGCCGAGTAGTTCGCTGATCCAGAGGCCGCTCCCCGAGGGGGCCAGGGGGTGAGGTACCCCTACGTG
>DATGDE010000277.1:0-5355 GCA_035311125.1 Gemmatimonadales bacterium | reverse complement strand
TCATGGTCGGGGACAATGCGAAATACAGACCGGTGCTGAACGGCGGGCGACTCGACCCGCTCACGCTCTCGGCCGGCGTGCCGTACCGCTTCCGGCTCATGAACATCACCGCCGGCGGTCCGGGCCTCGAGTTCTGGCTGGTTCGCGCCGGAGCGCCGGTGCAGTGGCAGCCGATCGCCAAGGATGGGTACACGCTCCCACCGTGGCAGACCGACGCGCGCGTCGCCCGGCAGCCGGTGAGTATCGGTGAGACGTACGACTTTCGCGTCCAGGCGGGCGATACCGGGACCGTGACGCTGGAGGTCCGGCGCCGCAGCGGCGCACTGGTCGCGAGTCAGGCGATACGGTTCGCCCGCCAGTAGCCCATGCGAGATCGAGTGTGGCCCGCATCACACCCGTCTGGGTCACGTCCTCCGACGCAGAAAGAACTCGTACGTGCCTCCGGGTTAGGACAGGACGCAGGATTCCTGCACCAGGAGGTACCATGCGAACCAGACATCGCATTCTCTCCGTCGTCACGACCGTGGCGGCGTTGACGTCCGTCAGTTTGAACGGTTGCGCCACGCATGCCCAGACCGGCGCGGTCGTCGGTGCGACGAGCGGCGCCGTCGTGGGTGGCGTGATCGGGAAAGTGGCCGGGGGCCACACGGCGCGCGGCGCCATCATCGGCGCGGCCGTCGGCGGCACTGCCGGCGCCCTCATCGGTGCGCGCATGGATCGCCAGGCCAAGGAGCTGGCGCAGAACATCCCCGGCGCCAAGGTCGAGCGCGTCGGCGAAGGCATCCAGGTCACCTTCGAGTCGGGGTTGCTGTACGACTTCGACTCCGACATCGTGCGGCCCGAGGCGCGGAAGAACCTGCGCGCGCTGGCGGCGAGCCTCGACAAGTATCCCGGGTCCGACATCCTGATCGTCGGCCACACCGACCAGGTCGGGCCGGCGTCGTACAATCAGAGTCTCTCCGAGCGGCGCGCCTCGGCCGCCGCAGACTACCTCGTCGTACAGGGGGTCAGTCGTGACCGGGTGTCCACCCGGGGGATGGGCGAGACCGAGCCGATCGCGGACAACGACACCGAGCGCGGCCGCGAGCTGAACCGGCGCGTCGAAGTCGCGATTTACGCCAGCAAGGCGTACCGGGCGGAGGTGGCGCAGCGCTGACGCTGCGACAGCCGTCTCAACCCTGGGGAGACGTGGCGGACCGCAGCCGAACGGGCGTCCCCCAGGGATCGCGCGTCACGAGCGCGCGGGCGTCTCCCGATTCGCGGTCCCACTCCGCCGCGTATCCGGCGGCTGCGAGACTGTGCGACACCGCGTCGAGGCTCGCCTGGTCGGGCACTTCGATGGTCCACTCGAGCAGCTGCGCCTCGTCCGCCGCAGGCGGCTTGGCGCCGCTGC
The DNA here is from genome assembly GCA_035311125.1 of Gemmatimonadales bacterium. Classification (GTDB taxonomy): domain Bacteria; phylum Gemmatimonadota; class Gemmatimonadetes; order Gemmatimonadales; family GWC2-71-9; genus DASTHG01. The sequence continues at coordinate 3,962 of DATGDE010000277.1, read as the reverse complement.
CCGCCCAGGTATTGGTCCCCAGGTGGTGATGGTAGCCCGAGGCCGCGAGGAACAGCGCCCCGGGGTACTGCCATACCATGCGATCGAAGCCGAGGGCTTCCGAATAGAAAGCCGACGCGGCGGCGAGGTCCCCGACGTGCAGGTGCACGTGGCCCATCACGGTACCGACCGGCATCCCGGTCCAGGGTTCGTCGCCCGCCTCGCGGACGAGTCCCGCCACGTCCAGGGGATCGGTCGCCATCATCAGCTCGCGGCCGATGCGCCGCCAGGTGCTGCGCGGGCGGTCGGCGTAAACCTCGATGCCGAGGCCGTCGGGATCCTGCAGGTACAGCGACTCGCTGACCAGATGGTCGCCCGCGCCGACACGCTCCTCGATCTCGCCGAGATGGCGGACGAGCCGCCCCAGCGACGGCCGGTCCGGCAGCAGGATGGCGAAGTGGAACAGCCCGATACGACTGCGGTGCGGTACGCGCCGCACGCCGGCGCGCTCCCGCAGCTCGACGAGCGGCGCCCCGGCGCCCTGCGGCCCCAGCAGCGCGCTCGAGTCGTCGCGGCGCAGCACGCGCATGCCCAGCGTCGTCTCGTAGTAGGCGAGCGAGCGGGCGAGGTCACCGATCTGGAGACGCACCCGTCCGAGGTGCGTCCCCTGGGGGAGGCGGTAGCCGCGCGGCGCTTCGCCGTAGCTGCCCGGTGTCGCCGGCTGCGCGCCCGGCGCGTCGCCGAAGATGTCGTGGGTCGAGACGCCCATGGAGATTACTCCACCAATCCGTCGTTGAACTTGATGCTGGCGTGACTGCCGTTGCAGAACGGCTTGTTGGCGGATACGCCGCAGCGGCACAGCGTCACCCGGTTCCGCGTTTCGTACTGCTTGCCGTCCGCCGATTCGACGGTGATGCCGCCGCGCACCCAGAGCGGGCCGCTGCATCCCAGCGCCGGGTCCTCCACGATGCCGATGGACGGAGGCAAGGGGTCCTCGATCTCCTTGTGTGTCCGCTTGTCGTGCAGCACCAGACGGCCGGCGGGGCAGTGCATCGCCTCCCGGATGACCAGCGCGCGGGCGTCGGCGTCGTCCGTGGCTTCGATCAACGACCAGATCTTGCCGCCTGCGTCACAGAAGCGCGCGAACGCGCAGAGGTGCTCGGCGTCGCTCAGCGCCAGGGTCGGTCCGTCGTACGTCTCCGACTGCCGCGCGACCGGGCGGCGGCTCGCGGTCTCGCGCCCGTCGAACCCGACCCTGGAATGCGTGCCGTCGCAGAATGGCTTGGTCCCCGACTGCCCGCAGCGGCACAGCTTGTAGGTGGGCTGCACGGGAAACGACCGGCCCTCGGTCCAGTCCCACGAGAATCCCTCCTCGTTGGGAGTGATGACCTGGATGGCGAGCGGCACGGCCCCCGACACTTCGTACGGGCCGTCCTTCGACACGACGATCTTCATCGCTCGATCCCTCCTGGCAGCGCGCCGGATCGCTCAGCGCGTCGGCGCCACCGGGCTACACCGGATCACTGGCCCAGGCCCATCTGCCGCATGAAAGTCTGGTTGTCCCAGAACAGCCACTCGTGATCCATCGTCGTGCCGGTCCAGTGGCCGATGGTGGCCATGGTGAGCTTGAACACCTTTCCGGTCGGGGGGATCGTCTGGCCGTTCGCGGTGGGCATCGGACGGGAAAACGTCCCGGTCATGACCCCGGTGACCGCCGTGTAATCACCCTGGCAGATGCGGATGGGATGGGCCGTGACGGTGATGTCGGGTGCGTAGACGAACATCGCGCTCAGGTCCGCGATGTGCCGCGTGATGCCGGTCGTCTCGTGGCCGTCGGGCCAGGTCACGACGATGTTGTCGGCGTGGCTCTCCGACAGCCGCTTCCACTCCTGGTGGCCGAAGACCTGGAAGTCCAGCGTGTCGAAGGTCCGCAGCCGCTCGGCGCAGCGATCGGCTGATTGGGACGGGGCGGCCGCGACCCGTCCGATCGGGCGGGCCAGCACGCCGGCGATGAGCACGAGTCCCGCTGCCGCGACGGCGGCAGTCACGGTTCGATAGGTCATACCTTCCTCCTGTGTACATGCGGGTGCCGCGACGGCGCGGCATTCGTTCGGTCTGAAATCGACGAACGGTATCCATCGGCAAGCTAGGTACCCATAGGTAACCATTTCGCCGGCGGCGCGCGCGGCGTACGTTTGGCGACATGACCACGTCGCCTGGCGTCGTCGTGGAGCACGACGCGGCCGCCGAGCAGTTTCAGGTCCGGCTGGACGGCAAGACCGCCGTGCTGCAGTACCGGCGCCGAGCCGGGACGATCCTCTTCGTTCACACCGAGGTCCCGGCGGAGCTCCAGCACCGCGGCATCGCCGATGCGCTGGCGCATGCCGGCCTCGAATTCGCGCGGGCAGAGCATCTCGCCGTCGTCCCGCTGTGCCCCTTCGTCTCCGCGTACATCCGGCGCCATCCCGAGTATCGCCCCCTGGTGGAGACCCGCTAGGCCTACCGGGAGGAGACCTCGTCGTCCTAGGCCATGCGCATGGCGACGGTGAAGTCCCGTCCTTCCCACGTCCCCGTCTCGGTCCAGTAGAACGTGAAGCGGATCGGCGCCCGCTGGCCGGCGGACACCGGAAGGTCCACGAAGTGGATGCCCACGGCCGTGGCGCCGGAGGGTGTGTCGCGCGGCTGCTGCCACTCGTCGCTGGTCCAGTGGAGCCGGAACGGCGCGTCCGCCTGCACCCGGAGAGTCCAGCCGGGCCGCACCGCCGCGACCCGCCTGCCGAACTTCCAGACCTCGAGCAGTCGCGCCACGCGCCCGCCGGCGCCCTGGTAGCGCGCCGCGACCGATGGAATGCGGTCGTACACGGCGCCGTCCCGCGTCGAGCGGAGCAGCTTCACGTACTCGGCGTGGGCCCACATGAGCGGCATGGCGGAGCCGGTGGGCCGGCCGAGATACATGAAGAACTCCGGACGGTCGGCCTCGTCCCACACCTGCTCGGGGAGGAGCCCCGTGGCGCTCGCGAAGCCTTCCATCGCGCGGATGAACGGGTGCGGATCGCGGCCCGCGGCCAGCTCGTAATGCCCGCGCTCACCCGTGAGCAGCGGCCACGCGCGTCCCTTCCCCCACCCCTGGTACGGCCCGCCGTTCTCCTGCTGTCCGTAGCCGTCGTGGTTGTAGCGGTGCCATGCCGGGCCGAACGGCGTGCGCACCTTGAGGAGGGCATCCACCACCTGCAGGGAATCCTCGACGAGCGGGTCGCCGGGCTTGCGAATTCCGTAGCGCACCAGCTCCAGAAATCCGGCGTCGACGACCTCCTTCGCGGGGAACTGCCAGGGCGTCCCCGGCGCCCGGTTGGGCACCACCAGCACTCCGTGGTTCGGATCCTCGTCCGCGTCAGGGGCGCCCGGATCCACGGGGTGAACCCGGATGAAGTGCCGGCGGATCCCCGGGAGGAGCGAGCCGTCGGTGGTGACCGTCCAGTCCTCCACGTGACACTCGAGGAAGTCCGCGTGCTCCTGGATGAATCGCGCCGTTCCCTGATCGCCGCGTTCGGCGGCGAATCCCGCGGCGCAGGTGAGCCCAGCGATGCACGCCGCCAGCGTGGACGGTGAATATCCGCCGTTCTCCTCCCACCGGTCCTGGGCTGTGGCGGGTCCCTGGCGGATCAGGTAGCCCGCGGCCCGCAACACCAGGGGGTAGGGATCGAAGTCCCGCAGCGCCTGCGCCTCCGCGAGGCGCCGGGCGAGGATGATCGGAAACGCCACCTCGTCCAGCTGAACCCCCGACCAGTACGGCTCGCCGTCGATCCAGAAGTTCTGATAGAACCCGCCGTCGTCGCGCTGCGCGACGGCCAGGTAGATGAGCGCGCGCAGCGGCTGTTCTGTGTGACCGGAGGCGAGGAGTCCGATCGCGCTGTTCACCATGTCGCGCGTCCACACGAGATGATATCCCCCGAGGTCCTCATCACCTTTCACTTCGCCCCAGG
>DATGDE010000276.1:0-13423 GCA_035311125.1 Gemmatimonadales bacterium | reverse complement strand
GGTTGCCACCCGGTTGCTTTCCGCCCCCCGGGGACGCCACATTCAATAGGTCATGCGCTCCACCACTTACGCGAAGTACCTCCCCGAGCTGGCCGACACGATCAACCTCCAGGGCCTGCTCGACCAGCTCGCCGACTTCCTGCTGCAGTCGGGGTTCGCGGGCGGGCCCTATTCGCATCCCTTCTGGGGCGAGTTCGGCGGCGACGATCCGGACCGCTCGATGGACGCCCTGCGCCAGGCGATCCTCCAGGCCCTGATGGACTCGGGGCAGCTCACCCCAGACATGCTGAAGGTGCTGCGCGGCGAATCCACCGGGGACGCGGAGCGCGACGCCGAGCTCGAGCGCCAGCTCGCCCAACTGCTCGACAAGATCGTGCAGCGCCTGATGGAGGAGGGCTACCTCAACGTCTCCGAGGCCCCCAAGATGCCGGGCGGGCAGCAGCCGATGTTCGGCCCCGGCGGCATGGCGCGCGAGGCGGCGCAGCAGGTGCAGTTCTCCCTCACCGACAAGGCCATCGACTTCCTCGGCTACAAGACGCTCAAGCACCTGCTGGGCAGCATCGGGAAGTCGAGCTTCGGGGCCCACGAGACCGAGCACCTCGCCACGGGCATCGAGACGGAGGGGGCGAGCAAGGCCTACGAGTACGGGGACACCTTGAACCTCGATGTGAACGCGACGCTCTCCTCGGCGCTCGAGCGCGAGGGATTGGGCGTGCCGATCAACCTCGAGTACGAGGACCTGAAGGTGCACCAGGCCGAGTACCGGAGCTCGTCGGCGACAGTGCTGATGCTCGACTGCTCCCACTCGATGATCCTGTACGGCGAGGATCGCTTCACGCCGGCCAAGAAGGTGGCGCTCGCGCTCACGCACCTGATCCGGACGCAGTTCCCGGGTGATTCATTGCGGGTCGTGCTGTTTCACGACACCGCCGAGGAGATCCCGCTGGCGCGGCTGGCCCACGCTCAGGTCGGGCCCTACCACACGAACACCGCCGAGGGGCTCAAGCTCGCGCGCCGGATTCTGCTGGCGCAGAAGAAGGACATGCGGCAGATCATCATGATCACCGACGGCAAGCCGTCGGCGCTGACGATGCCCGACGGGCGTATCTACGTGAACTCGATGGGGCTCGATCCGCAGATCCTGCAGGCGACGTATCGGGAAGTAGCGGAGTGCCGCCGCGCCGGGATCCTGATCAACACCTTCATGCTGGCGCGCGACCGCAGTCTGGTGGAGTTCGTGAAGACGGTGAGCGCGATCTGCCGTGGCAAGGCGTACTTCACCAATACGATGACGCTGGGGCAGTTCATCCTGATGGACTTCATGCGGAGGAAAACGCGTCGTGTCTCGTAGCCTGAGCGGCACTCTCATCCTCAGCCTCATTGCCTCCGCGACCGCGCCCGCCCAGGCGCGGTTTTCCATTTCCTTCCCCGCGGCAGCGCACGCCGGACCGATTACCGGCCGGGTGTTCGTGTTCGTCAGCCACGACTCGACTCCGGAGCCACGCCTCAACGGCCATCCCTTCGGCCGCGGCACGCCGCTCTTCGGCATGGACGTCAACGCCTGGAAACCGGGCGACACGGCGGCGATCGCCGACACGACGCCCGGCTGGCCGTTCAAGCGTCTCAAGGACCTGCCGGCGGGCGACTACTACGTGCAAGCGCTGGTCAACGTGTACACCGAGGTCCACCGCGCCGACGGGCACACCCTCTGGGTGCACTGGGACCAGTGGGAAGGACAGCAGTTCAACCTGTCGCCCGGCAACCTCCACTCCGCCGTGACGCGCGTGCACCTCGACCCGGCGAGCGGCTACGACGTCGCGCTCTCCCTGACGACGGTGATCCCCCCGATCGAGCCGCCACCTGACACGAAATGGGTGAAGCACGTCAAGATCCAGAGCGACCTGTTGACGAAGTTCTGGGGCCGCCCGGTCTTCCTCGGCGCCGTGGTGCTGCTCCCGAAGGACTACGACACGCACCCGGCGGTTCGCTATCCCGTGATCTACGAACAGAACCACTTCGGCCTCTATGCCCCGCTCGGCTTCGCCGAGGACACGACCCCGTGGCCCAAGGTGATGCGGGACGCGATGCAGAGCTATAACCTGGAAACGAGCCCGGAGTTCTACCGCGCCTGGACCGCCCCCGGCTTCCCGCGCATGATCGCGGTGACATTCCAGCACCCCACGCCCTTCTTTGACGATTCCTACGCCGTCAATTCGGCCAACGACGGGCCGTACGGCGACGCGATCATGACGGAGCTGATCCCCTACATCGAGAGCCACTTCCGCATCATCGCGCAACCGTACGCGCGCGTGCTCACCGGCGGCTCGACGGGCGGCTGGGAGTCGCTGGCACTGCAGGTCTACCACCCCGACTTCTTCGGCGGCACCTGGACGCTCTACCCCGATCCCGTGGACTTTCGCCACTACGATCTGGTCAACGCCTACGAGGACACGAACGCGTTCGTGGTCACGAGCCCCGGCGGTTTCTTCCTCCAGCCGAGCACCGAGTGGCACCACCCCGAACGCTACATCATGCGCGCCGGCGACGGCCAGCCGCTCTACACCGTCCGTGAGTACAGCCAGTGGGAGGAGGTACTGGGCAGCCACGGCCGCTCGGCCGATCAGTTCGAGGCGTGGGAGGCGGTGTACGGCCCCGTGGGCGACGATGGCTACCCGAAGCCGCTGTGGGACAAGCGCACCGGCCACATCGACCAGACGGTGGCGCAGTACATGCGCGAGCACGGCTACGATCTGCGCGACTACCTGGCTCGCAACTGGGCGAAGATCGGCCCGCAGCTCGTGGGGAAGATCCATGTGGACGTGGGCGACATGGACAACTTCTACCTGAACCTGGCGGTGTACGACCTGCAGGCCTTCCTCGACGCGATCACCGAGCCGCAAGCACGGGCCACGTTCCATTTCGGGCGGCCCGAGAAGGGACACGGGTGGCAACACGCCACGCGGGCTCAGCTGGTGCGCGAGATGGCCGACCACATCACCGCACACGCGCCTCGCGGCGCCGTCCCGGCGCCGCGGACCTGGAAGTACTGATCCCGGGCACGAAGGTGATTCTCTACGGCATGCCTCGCTGCCCCCCCAGCCCGATCGTCACGCCGAGGTGGTACACCAGGAGATCGGCCTTGCTGTCCACCGGGTCGACCAGCAGCTGGTTCCCGCTGATGGTGACCCCTTCCTTGGTCACATACGTAACCCGGCCGTTGTTCAGGTAACGCAGACCCGCGTCGAGGAAGATGGGGACGCGGCCCGCCCTCAGGCGCACCAAAGCGCCGCCACCGATCTCGCCTGAGAAGGTGTCGTCCCGGTAGTTGGTCGTGCTGGCGAAGGGCTGGTTACTCGGATCGGATCCTTCCACTTGCGAGCTGGTCCAGAAGAACGAGCCGCCGATTGCGCCGAAGCCGTACGGCCGCACGGCACCCTGGCCCAGGGTGATCTGGGGCCCGATCGAGAGCTGCGCGATCTGATTGCGCGTCGTGACGTCGACGGCGACTCCCGGAATGAGGGGATAGCGATGGGTCTGGCTGCCGTACACCAGGTATGTCATCCCGAACCGGACGCCCAGGGGACTGCGGCGCGGCTGGTACAGCAGGTAGCCCCCCGCGCCCCACCCCATATCCACATAGTTCGCGAATTGGCCCTGGGCCTGGCCGACCTGAAAGCTCACACTCGCATTGAGCGTCGTCGGCTGCTGCTGAGCGACGACGCAGCGCGGCAGGAGGCCCACCGCCAGCCCGATGCCGAGGATTCTCGCAGGTGGCATGATTCCCTCCATCTGCAAGCAACCTCACACCCAGGCCATCCGATGGACTGAAAGGGAGTATGAGGCTCCCTTACTCGTACCGCAGCGCCTTCACCGGGTCCACCTCCGATGCCCGCCGGGCGGGCACATACCCGGCCCCGAGCGCCACGCACCCGAGCGCCACGACGGCCACCGCGAACACGACCGGGTCGTACCCCTTGAGCTCAAAGAGCAGCGAGCTGGCCGCTTTCCCGAGACCGAGGGCTCCGGCCACACCGATCACGCCACCCACCACCATCATCACGGAGACCTGGCGCAACACCATGGCGCGCACCCGGCCGGCGTCCGCGCCCAGCGCCATGCGCACGCCGATCTCGCGGGTGCGCTGCGCCACGGTGTACGCCAGCACGCCGTACAGCCCGACGGCGGCCAGCAACGTGGCGAGCACCGCGAACGACGCCGAGAGGATGCTGATCATGCGATCCAGGAAGATGTTGTCACGCACCTGTTGCGGCATCGTCTTCAGCTGTTCCAGGGGAAGCACCGGGTCAACGCGCTTCATCATACCGCGGATCTCCTGCAGCAGCGACGCGGGGCGGGACGAGCGGACGTAGAAGTTCATTCCGGAAACGTGGCTGTCCTGCCGCCACGGCAGGTAGAACACCGGCGGCACCGGCAGCTTCACGTCGCTGTATTTGATGTCGGGGACGACCCCGACGATCTGGATGTTCAGGGAGTCGGGGCCCCGGATGGACATGAACTTGCCGACCGCGCCGCCGGTCAGGTTGAACTTCTTCACGAACGCCTGATTCACCACGGCCACCCGTGGCGCGTCGCGATGGTCCGCCGCCGTGAACTCCCTGCCGCCCACCAGGGGGACTCCGAACGTCGCGAAATAGCCGGACCCCACCTCGTTGTACCGCGAGCCGTTGTCCACGTCGGGGCCGTTGGCGAAGCCCTGCACGTTCACGCCGGTCCCCCAGTTGTCGCCCGCGAGCAGCGGGACGAGCCCGCTCGAGACGCCGTTCACGCCGGGCAGCGCCGCCAGCTCCTCTTCGATCCGCCCATACAGCTGCAGGGCCCGGCTGCTGTCGTACCCGCTGCGCTCAGGCGAAACCGCGAAGGTGACGACGCTGTCCACCCGCAGCCCCAGGTCTACGCGCGAGACGTTGACGAGGCTCTTCATGAACAGGCCGGCGGCGATGAGCAGGCACATCGCCAGGGAGATCTGGGCCGTCACCAGCGCGCCGCGGAACCGCGAGGCGCTGCGCGAGGCGGAGATCGTCCCTGCGTTGGCGCGAATCGTGGTGACCAGCTCGCTGCGGGTGCTGTGCCACGCGGGGAACATGCCGAACAGCACGCCGGTGACGATCGCGAGGACGGCGGCGAACAGCAGCACCGCCGGCTGCAGCGTGAACTGGAGGAACTGGTTCGCGTCCGACGGCAGCAGGGCGGCGACGCTGTCGAGGGTCCACTTGGCCACCACCAGGCTGACCACGCCCCCAAACGAGGCGAGGAGCACCGACTCGGTGAGCAGCTGCGCCAGCAGCTGGCGCCGGTTCGCGCCCAGCGCCAGGCGCACGCCCATCTCCATCGCACGTCCCGCGCCCCGCGCCAGCAACAGGTTCGCGATGTTGGCGCAGGCGATGAGCAGCACGATGCCCGTGACGCTGAACAGCATGAACAGCGGCGTCTTCGCCTCGCGTTGCATCGAGCTCTGGCCACGCCGTCCCGGCGTGACGACTACGTCCTTGGCCTTGAACCGGGCCATGGTCTGGTCGCTCATGCCCTTCTGGAGCGGCGCCTCAACGTCGCTGATGATCGGGTGATAGACCGCGTTGAGGCCGGCGCTCGCCTGGGCGAGCGACACGCCGGGCTTGAGCCGGCCGAACAGGTACACCCAGTAGGTGCGGCGGTTGTCGAATCCCCGGAAGCCCGGAGTCAGCACGCCGCGCATCGAAATGGGAACGAACAGCAGTGGCCGCGTGCCCAGCGTCGTCCCCTCGAAGCCCCGGGGGGCCACTCCGACCACGGTCATCGACTGCCCGTTGACGATGAGCGTCTTCCCCACGACACCGGGATCGGAGCCGAAGTGGCTCTGCCAGTAGCCGTGGGAGAGAACGGCGACGAAGTTCGCGCCGACGGGTTGATCGTCCTCCGGTGTGAGCAGCCGGCCCACCGCAGGCTGGAGCCCGAGCGTCGGGAAGTAGGACCCCGACACGTACATCCCTTCTCCCGTCAGGGGCTCGTTGTGATAGGACACGCTCACGCCGAAGCCGACGTGCGCTGCGAGCCCCGTAAACACCGTTTGTCCGCGTTCCAGGTCCCGGAACATCGGGTAGCTGAACACGTCCTCGCAGTCGCCCGCCTGCCCGCACGACGTGGATCCCGGCTTGGGACCCGGGGCCGAGAGGTTCACGAGCCGGCTCGGCTCGGGGACCGGCAGGGAGCGCAGCAGGATCTGGTCGAACAGCGAGAAGATCGCAGCGTTGGCCCCGATCCCGAGGGCAAGGGAGAGGACCGCGATCGCCGTCACGAACGGGGTCCGGAAGAGGGTGCGGAAGGCGAGCCTGACGTGTCGCATCCAGGGTCCTTTGCCGTGGGCGGGGACTTGCTGAGGACGAGAATCGCCCTTACGGGGTTTCGTCCGGATCGTCCTCGGGCGACGGTGCATTGGCGCGCCGCCCGGCCGCAACCCCCGTCCCCGCCCTGGCCCCGGCTCCGCACACGGGGATCTCGAGCGCCGCGCCGGAGGCCGACACTGCGGGGCGCCCATTCTTCGTCAGCAGCGCATTGAGCGCCGAGAGATCCCGGGTTCGAGCGGTCTGCCACGCGGTCACCACGGTCTTCAGGTCGCCGCAGACCGTGGCGTATCCATCGAGCATCGCCTGGGTCGGCGCCATGTCGGCAAGGTCGAGGGAGTTCAACTGCCGCACGAGCGCTGCGTTCACGCCGACGAAATTGGGCGGGGGCTGGGGCCCACCGCGGAAGAAGCCACGGCCGCGCTCGGGATTGCCGGCGAGGGTGTCGAGTTTCCCCTCGAGTGCCTTGGCCTGTTGCGCCACCTCGGCCGGGGCGTTCGGCTCCGTGTCCGCGGCCAGTCCCGCGCGCACCGCGGCCACCCGGTGGTAGCCGTCCCACGCTGCTTCGATGCCCTGGTAGATCCTCATCTGGAGCTGGTGCTGAGCGGCGACGGCCGCAGCCGTGGCGGGAGACCGGGGGTCGTTCCGGACGGTCAGTGAACGGGTGTAGCGCGTCCCGCCCACGGTCAGGCGCAGCATGTACACACCGGGAAGCGCCAGCGGGCCCTCCGGCGACGGCGGCGTCAGACCCGGGTTCGCGTTGATCTCGAAGGAATGGGAGAATGCCGGGGGAGCGTCGTAGCGCAAATCCCAGTTCCATCGGTTCGTGCCGGGTTCCGTAGGCAGACCCCTGGGCGGCGCCAGCCAGAAGCCGGGCTCGGGCGGTTGGGCCGCTTCCGGCACCGGCGCCGGGGTGGCGCTGGAGAAGTGCCGCACCACTTTCCCGGTGGCATCGAGCACATCGAACGTGATCTCGCCCGCGGGCTTGGCGGCCAGATAGTAGTAGATGATCGCGCCGTCCGGCGGGTTCAGCGCATGCGGCACCTCGGGTGGGTACGGTGTGTCCTGGTTGACGTTGCGACGCACCCGCACGGCGTCGCCCGGTGTGAAGAGATGAGCGGACTCGCTCGTGACCGCCGGGGTGATCTGCCGCAGCGGCGAGACATCGTCGAGCACCCAGATGCCGCGGCCGTACGTGCCGACCACCAGGTCGTTCCCGGCGATGACGGCGTCGCGATACGACGTGTTGGGCAGGTTCAGCTGCAGCGACTGCCAGTCGTCGCCGTCGTCGAACGACACGAACATCCCGCTCTCGGTCCCGGCGAAGAGAAGCCCGGCCCGCTTCGGGTCCTCACGGACGACGCGGGTGAAGCTGCCGCTCGGCTGACCGGCCGGTAGCCCCTGCACGATCCGGGTCCAGGTGCGGCCGAAGTCCCGCGTGCGGTACAGTTGCGGTTGGTAGTCGCCCGTGGGGTGCGCATCCACCGCGACGTACGCCTCGGCGGAATCGTGATGGGACGCCTCGAGCCCCGAAACGACGGAGCGGTTGGAGTCGGGGAGGTCGGGGATCGAGACGTCCTGCCAGGTGACGCCGCCGTTGCGGGTGAGCTTGACCAACCCGTTATTCGTGCCGACCCAGATGACGCCACGCGCCACGGCCGATGCGGACATCGACTCGATCGCGCCGCCGCGCGGCGTGTTTGGTCCTGGCGTCGCGGTGTCCGGCGGCGGAGTCACGCCCTTGGCATAGCCCAGGTCCGGGCTGAGCTTGCGCCAGTGCGCGCCGCCGTCGGTCGTGGCCATCACGTACTGCATGCCGGCCAGCAGCTCCCGCGGATTCCAGGGGTTCCACACCAGCGGCTGCGACGACGTCGTGCGCAACCGGAGTCCCGGGTCGGCGTTAGGGCTGACGTTGATCACCTGCTCGCTCGGGTAGGTGACCTTCAGGATCCCCGAGCCCGACCCGTAGACGATGGCGGGGTCGAGCGGGTCCGCCACGACCGTACCCCACTCCCAGGTGCCGACCGGACTCCAATCGAGTGGCGTGATCTCGCCGAAGTTGCCGCGCGCGCGCGTGCGAATGGCCCCGGCGTCCTGCTGCGAGGCGTAGATCCAGTAGGGAACGGAGTGGTCCACGGAGATGTGATAGACCTGCTCGGTGGACTGATTGTACCACGGGCTCCAGGTGCGACCGCCGTCCAGGCTCACCGTTGCGCCCTGGTCCATGCCGAGCAGGATACGCTGGCCGTCGGTCGGGTCGATCCACATCTGCTGCGGGTCGTCGCCGCCGGGGGCGCCCTTGAAGCCGGTGAAGGTATTGCCGCCATCGGTGGAGACGTAGCTCGAGGTGTTCACCGTGTAGACGACGTCGGGATTGCGGGAGCTCACGTAGACCCCGCAGTTGTAGCCGCCCTGTCCATTCCCCACGCGGGCGTCGTGAGGGTCCATCTGCTTCCAGGTGGCTCCGCCATCGTCGGAGCGGTAGAGACCGAAGTTGCCGATGAGGAACATGCGTTGCGCGTCGGTATGCATGGCCACCGCCACCGACGTGCGACCGAACAACCGAGGCAGCCCACCCCCAGTGATCTCGTGCCAGGTGAGCCCTTCATCGGTTGACTTGTACAGCGCGGTTCCGGTCGGGCCGGCTTGCGGCCCGCCACCGAAGCCGCCGCGCCCTGCCGCGCCCGGCGCGAGGTAATGGCGGTCAGTCGTGGCGAGAATGACGTCGGGGCGGTCGTAGGCCCGGGCGAGCCGCTCGATGCCGGTCTGATCGTCCACGTACAACGTCCTGGTCCAGGTCCTGCCCCCATCGGTGCTACGGAATACGCCGCGCTGTCCGGACCTGCTGTGGAGGTTCCCCTGCGCCGCCACGAGCACGAGGTTGGGATCGTGCGGATCCACGAGGATCGACGGGATCTGCTTCGTGGAATCGAGTCCCAGGTGCTGCCAGGTCCTGCCCGCATCACCCGACCGGTAGACGCCATCGCCCTCGTCGATGTTGCCGCCCGCGGGCATGTCTCCCGTGCCGACATAGATCACGCTGGTGTCGGACGGCGTCACCTCGACGGCGCCCACGGAGGAGACGCTCGTGATCGAGTCGAACACCGGCTCCCAGGTCACGCCGGCGTTCGTCGTCTTCCAGAGGCCGCCGGTGGGGAACCCCGCGTAGAACACGCCGGGCTCCCCGATCGCGCCGCTCACGGCGGAGACCCGGCCGGCGCGGAACGGACCGACGTTGCGCCACACCAGCCCGGAGAGCAGGGAGGCGGGCGGAGGACTCTGCCAGGGCGTGGCTGCGCCAACGGCAATCGCGATGAGGAGAAGACCGACAACTGGAAGCACGCGCGAACGGGACGTCATGATGGAGAACACCTCGAGGCGCAAGGGAGGTGTTCAATATGGGCCGCGCGGTGGACGCTACGGAATGGGGCGACTCACCCCAGCGACTGGAGCCGCTGCTCGAGCTCGCGCCCCGTCTGCACCCGGTCCTCGGGCTTCTTGGCGAGGAGGCGCAGGACGAGAGCCGAGAAGGCGGGCGGGACCTCGGGGTTCACTTCCATCGGCGGGCGGGGCTGCTCGGTGAGGAGCTTCGCCACCAGCGTCATGACCGACGAGGCCTGGAACGGCGGCTGGCCGGTGAGACACTCGTACAGCACGACGCCGGCGGCATAGAGGTCGCTGCGGGCGTCCACTGCCTCCGCCATGAGCTGCTCGGGCGGCATGTAGGCCGGCGTTCCCACCACGAGCCCCGCCTCGGTGATCGAGGTCGAGCGCTCCGCCAGGCGGGCGACGCCGAAGTCCATCACCTTCAGGACCCCCAGGTCGTCCAGCAGCATGTTCTGCGGCTTGATGTCCCGGTGGATGACGCCGTGCTCGTGGGCGACCGCCAGCGAGTGCGCCAGCTGGCTCCCGATCGCGAGGGCCGACGAGACGCCCAGGCGTCCCCGCGTGTCGATCAACTCCCGCACCGTGATCCCCTCCACGTATTCCATCGTGAGGAAGCACACGCCCGACCACTCGCCGAAATCGTGCGTGCGCACGATGTTGGGATCCGACAGGCGGCGGGCCAGCCGGATCTCGTCCTTGAAGCGCATGAGGAGATTGATGTCGCTCACGAACTCGGGCCGGAGCGTCTTGATCGCGACCTCCTCCTCCAGCTCCAGATCCCGGGCCCGGTACACCGTCCCCATCCCGCCCCGACCCAGCACCGCCAGGATCTCGTAGCGCTGCGCGAAGTGGTCGCCCGTCTTCAGGTTGCCGCCGTCCAGCGCGAGCGCGAACTCCTTGGAGTCGCGTCGCGCCCACTCGATCTCCTGGCGCAGATCGCGCACCCGGTCGCGCAGCCGCTCCTCGCGGGCCCTGACCTGGGCGACCATCGTATCGAACACCCGGGCCAGGTGGCCCAGCTCGTCGGCGCGCGCGGCGACCTCCGAAAGCGCGCCGGGCCGATAGCTTCCCGCCTCCACCGCCGTCGCGGCGGCCGTGACCCGGCTCACCTGCTGCAGGTATTCCACCTCCTGGTCGCGCAGCCGCTTCTTTTCGAGCGACGCGTTGATCCGCGCGCGCAGCAGCACGGGGTCGAACGGCTTGTGCAGGTAATCCTCGGCGCCGTGCTCGATGCAGCGCACGATCCCGGGCAGCTCGTCCAGCGCCGAGAGCATGATCACGGGGATGTCGCGCGTCGCCGCGTTGCCCTTGAGCGCGTCGAGCACCGCGTAACCGTCGAGCTCGGGCATCAACACGTCGAGCAACACGAGGTCGTAGGGGCGCTGCGCCACGAGGTCCAGCGCCCGCCGTCCGTGCTCGGCCGTCTCCACGGCGTGCCCCTCGCGCTCGAGTCGCCGTCGCAACACCTCGCGGTTGTCGGCGACGTCGTCCACCACGAGGATGCGGGCCTGGCGCTGCTCGGGGTGATCACTCCCCCCGTTGCCGCTGGCAGCCGGAGGCGTCGCCGGCGCCGCGTGCGGCGTTGGCGCCGGCTGCTCCGGCGCGTTGGTCGCTGCCGGACGGGGAGCACCGGGCCCGCCCAGCCGCTCGGCGGCCGAGAGGATGCGTCGCAGATCGTCGCCGAGCGCGGTGTCGCGCCGGGCGTCGGGGGTGGCGAGCAGCGTGGTGATCGCGCTGCTGATGCGGTCGCGCGGCTCGCGCAACGACGCGTACAGCTGTCGCACCTCGTCCTCGCCGATATCGCTGCGCGTGGGGGCGAGGGTCGCATTGATCAGCGCCAGCGCGTCGCGCGCGCCGGCGAGCGCGGCTTCAAGCTGCCCGCGCCGTGCGGCGAAGACCGGATCGGCCGCGTCCTCGAGCAGCATCTCCGCGTAGCCGACGATGTGGTTGACCGGGGTGCGCAGCTCGTGGCGCAGCTCGGCCAGCGCGTCGCGTGAGAGGGGACCGGTGGTCACGGCTGGCCGGGGAGCAGCGCTTCGATCTTGCCGAGCAGGCGCGGCAGTTCGATCGGTTTGGTGTCGTAGTCGTTGCAGCCCGCCTCGAGCGCCTTGTCGCGGTCGCCCGCCATGGCGTGCGCCGTGAGCGCGATGATCGGCACCGCGCGGGTCTCCGGGGCGGCGCGCAGCTGGCGCGTCGCCTCCCAGCCGTCGATCTCGGGCAGGCTCATGTCCATGAGGATCAGGTCGTACCGGCCGCTGCGCGCCATGTCCACGCCCTGGCGCCCGTCCACCGCCATCGTCACCTCGTAGCCCTTGCGCTGCAGGCGGCGCGAAAGCATGTCGCGGTTCATCTCGTTGTCTTCCACGAGCAGAATTCTCGTCATCCATCCCCCAGTGATGATGACCCGGGTCGAGCGCTCAGCGTGACGCTCCCCCTGTCCGGCCGGCGATCAGGCCGCGCACCTCGGCGAGCAGCGCCTCCGGCCCGCGATCGCGTTTCTGCACCACCCGCGCGACGCCGCCGTTCAGGCGGCGACGATCCTCCTCCGTCAGATCCTTCCCCGTCAAGACGACGACCGGCACCCCGGCTCCGCCCTCGGCTCCGCGCCGCCGCAGCTCATCCAGGAATTCGAAGCCGTCCATCTCGGGCATGACGAGGTCCAGCAGCACGAGCCCTGGGACGTGCTCGGCGAGGCGCTCCAATCCCGCACGGCCGTTCGCGGCCTCGACGACATCCCACCCTTCCTGCTCGAGCGCCCGCCGCAGCACGCGGCGGGTGCCCGCATCGTCCTCCACGAGCAGCACCTGCTGCGCCGCGCCGGCCGCATACCTGGCCAAGACGGCCATCAGCCGGGTCCGGTCCACGGGCTTGGTGAGGTATTCGGAGACGCCCAGGGCGAACCCCGTCGGCTTGTCGTCCACCACCGTGAGCATGACGACCGGGATATCCGCCAGGTGGGGATCGCTCTTGAGCGCCGTCAGCACCGCCCAGCCATCCAGCTCGGGCATCAGGACGTCGAGCGTGATCACGTCCGGCACGACCTCGCGCGCCCGTCGCAGTCCGGCCGCGCCGTCCGCGGCGGTCTCCACGTGAAACCCCTCACGACTGAGGAAACGCCCCAGCAGGTCGCGGACGCTCGGATCGTCGTCCACGACCAGCACGGTGCCGGCGCGGGGCCCATCGGCCGCCGGCCAGGTGGTCTGCTCCGTCCCGGGGAGCGAGGTGACCGGGAGACGGACGGTGAAGGTCGAGCCCGCCCCAGGGGTGCTCTGGACCGTGACGTCGCCGCCCATCATCTGGCAAAACAGGCGGCTGATGGTGAGACCGAGTCCGGTGCCGCCGTACTTCCCGGCGATCGTGGCGTCGGCCTGCGAGAACGCCTCGAACAGCCGGCCCATCTGCTCGGGA
This sequence comes from Gemmatimonadales bacterium, assembly GCA_035311125.1. GTDB lineage: Bacteria > Gemmatimonadota > Gemmatimonadetes > Gemmatimonadales > GWC2-71-9 > DASTHG01. The sequence continues at coordinate 290 of DATGDE010000276.1, read as the reverse complement.
GTCATCCCGATCCCCGTGTCCGCGACGCGGAACACCATTTCGGCCGCATCCCGCTCGGCGACCAGGGTGATCGTCCCCGCTTCGGTGAACTTGGAGGCGTTGGACAGCAGGTTCAGGAGCACCTGGCGCAGCCGCGTCTTGTCCCCGTGCATCATGCCCAAGCCGTCGGCCGCCACGACCTCGAGCCGGTTGCCGCGCTTCTCCACCAGCGGGCGCACCGTGGTCGCCACCTCCTCGATCAGCGGCCGCAGTTCGAACGTCTCGAGATACAGCTCCATCTTCCCCGCCTC
>DATGDE010000275.1:0-8521 GCA_035311125.1 Gemmatimonadales bacterium | reverse complement strand
TCGGAATCACGATGTGGGGCCGGACGAACTCCACCGCGCGGGCGGCATCGTCCATGCCCATGGTGTAGTTGTCCCCGATCGGGACCAGCATGGCGTCCACGCTGCCCCGCAGCAGCTGCATATCCATCATGAGCGCGGTGTCCCCGGTGTGGTAGACGGTCTTGCCCCCCAGGGTCAGGAGCACGCCGGACGGCGTCGTGGTGCCGCCCCCCTCGATGGCGCTGCCGTGAATGGCGTGCACCAGCTTCACGGTTCCGAACGGGAAGCGGCGCCGGCCGCCGATCGACAGTCCATGGGCGGTGACCCCCTGGCGTTCACAGTACCGCGCCAGCTCCGTGGCCGCGACGACCGTGGCGCCATCGCGCTGGGCGAGCGGAATCGCATCTGCGATGTGATCGCTGTGGCCGTGGGACAGCAGGATGGCGTCGAGCTTCGGGAGGCGGTCGGCCGGGATGTCGGCCTGGGGATTGCCGGTGAGGAATGGATCGAAGATCACCCGCTTCCCGTCGCCCTCGGCGGTGAAGCAGGCGTGGCCGTGGAAGGTGAGGGTGAGCACAGAGCGGTCAGCCGTCAGCCATCAGCCGTGAGTCGTCACGAAGTGGTTTGCTGATGGCTGACGGCTGAGGGCTTCATTTGCTGCCAATGTGCTTCTCGTACGCCGCCGCGTCGAGCAGGCCGGTCAGCTGAGACGCGTCCTGCACCTTGAGCTTGATCATCCAGCCCGCCGCGTAGGGATCGCGATTGACCAGCGCCGGATCGCCTTCCAGGGCGCCGTTCGCTTCCACCACCGTTCCGGCGACCGGGCAGTACAGCTCGGACACGGCCTTCACCGCCTCGATCGTGCCGAACACCTGCATCTTCGTGAACGACGCGCCGGCTTTGGGGAGCTCGACGAACACGACGTCGCCCAACTCGCCCTGGGCGTAGTCGGTGATGCCGATCTGCACGATGGCGGGATCGCCCGTGGACTTCACGTACTCGTGCTCCGGCGTGTAGCGGAGATCCTGGGGGATATTGGCCATGCCGGCGTCACTCGTTTGGTTGGCGGGATCGCGGGCGAAGCTAGGGACCACGGAAACTCATGTCAAGCTTGCTGTTTGCCCGCCGCGCGCCGCTCGAGCTCGGCGTACACCGCGCGGGCGCGCTGCTCCAGCTCTTCCAGCGTCCCGTCGTTGTCGATCACGTACTGGCTGCGTGCGCGCTTGCGCTCGGCGGGCAGCTGGGCGGCCATCATGCGGTCGGCGTCCTCGGGCGTAAGACCGCGCAGGTCCTGCAACCGGGCGCGCCGCACGGCGACAGGTGCGTCCACCAGCACCACGGCGTCGAACCGCTGCGGATCGAGCACCTCGAACAACAGCGGGATGTCGCTCACCACGATGCGGTCCCCGCGCCGGCGGGCGGCCTCCACCAGCTCGTCGCGGCGCCGCGCGACCGCGGGATGGACCAGGGCGTTGAGCGCTGCGAGTGCTGCGCCGTCGGCGAGGACCTTGGCGCGCAGTGCGGCCCGGTCGAGAGTGCCGTCGGTCGCGACCACCTCGTCGCCGAAGCGGCGCGCGATGGCGGCGAGCACGGGCGTGCCGGGGGCTTCCACCTCACGCACCAACTCGTCGGCGTCGATGATCGTGGCGCCCCAGCGCCGGAACAAGGCGATGACGGTGGACTTGCCGGCGGCGATGTTGCCGGTCAGGGCGACGTTCAGCATCGGCTGTCGGCTATCGGCTCTCGACTGTCGGCTGACCCGATAGCCGATAGCCGATAGCCGTTCAGAGCAGTGCCGTCTGGTCCACATCCGCCCGAGGCACCTCGTGACAATGCCGGCAGCGTGCCTCGTAGCTCTCCCGCCCGCCGACCATGATCGTGGGGCTGTTCCAGGGCGCGGGGCGGCCGTCCACCAGGCGCTGGTTGCGGGTCGCCGGGCCGCCGCACACGACGCAGATGGCGTGCAGCTTGTCGATCACCTCCGCGGCGCACATGAGGCGGGGCATCGGGCCGAACGGCAGGCCGCGGAAGTCCACGTCGGTGCCCGCGAGGATCACGCGCACGCCGCGGTCGGCCAGGTCGCCGGCCACGGCGACGATCCCCTCGTCCAGGAACTGCGCCTCGTCCACCGCGATGACCTCGGTGTTGGGGCTGACGGCGCGGACGATCTGGTCGGAGCTGTCCACCGGCTCCGCCTCGACGGTGATGCCGTCATGCGTGGTCACGGAGTACAGCCCGGCGTAGCGGGCGTCGAGGTGGGACTTGAAGACCTGGACCTGCTTGCGGGCGATGGCGGCGCGCCGGACGCGGCGAATCAGCTCCTCGCTCTTGCCGGCGAACATGACGCCGGCGATGACTTCGATCCAGCCGGGGCGCGTGCCGTGGAACATGGCGCTGCAAGCTCACCGGGGAGGGGGCGGAGGGCAAGGGCGGGGGGTGGGAAAGGCCCGGTGTCTTGCGGATTTCCGGGGTGGTCCCCCATATTGTGCAGGGATTTCAAGGCTTTCCGGGTGCCCCACCGTGAAAGGGGCGGATTCTCAAGGTCTTTCCCCAGCCACCCTTAGCGAGGAGCGCGCGTGAACAAAGCCGAGCTGATAGCGGCACTGGCGATGCGGACGAAGATGTCCAAGGCCGATGCCGGCCGGGCGGTCGAGGCCCTGTTCGACGACAAGGGAATCATCGCCGGCGAGCTGAAGAAGGGAGCGAAGGTGCAGGTCACGGGGTTCGGCAACTTCGAGGCCCGCAAGCGCGCCGCGCGTGTGGGACGCAATCCCAAGACCGGCGCCGAGATTCAGATCAAGGCCACGGTGGCCCCGGCATTCCGCGCCGGCAAGCAGCTGAAGATGGCGGTGAACAAGAAGTAGCAGGGCAGCGAAGGTAGCGCTGCTGATTACGGGCCGCCCCGCTGGGCGGCCCGTCAGCGTTTCAGGCAGGCTGATCGACGACGGGCGCCGTCAGCCGCAACCCGCGATGGCATTGCCGGCAGGTGACGAGCTGCGGCAGCTGCCACCGGGCCGCCAGCTCCAGCGGCTGTTCGGCGCCGCAATCCGGGCATGTGCCGCGCGCCTCGCGCGGGACCTCCACCGCACCCAGCCGCTGCGAGAACTGAAACAGACCGAAGAGGAAGAATGAAGGCACCAGAACGAAGTGGGCCACGGGGATGAACACCGACAGAATCGCGATGCCCCACCACTTGCCCAGCGCTTGCAGCGCCCGTCGCCAGCGCGCCGGACGGTCGTAAGTGATCACGGTGGCGCTGCCGTGACCGGGAGATGGGGCGAAGCCGTTGAGCAGGAATGCCTGTTGCCGTGGTACACCGTCGGACACGATGCCTTCCGGGAATGCGGTTACTTCCATTACCTCGAGCGCGGGCTCGCGGTTCCGCGGACGACCGTTCACACCACGCCGCGCCGCCGCAGCTCGGCGATCGCAGCCGGCGTGTAGCCGAGGCGCTCGCGCAGGATTTCCTCGGTGTGCTGGCCCAGCAAGGGCGGCGGGGTGTCGTGCCGGACGGGCGTCTCGGAGAGGCGGAGGGGACTCGCCACGAGCGGCACGGTCCCGGCGAGCGGATGCGGGATCTCGACGCGCAGCCCGCGGTAGCGTACCTGCGGGTCGGAGAACACCTCGGCCAGATCGTTGATCGGCGCGCACGGCACGCCTGCGGGCTCGAGCGCCGCGAGCCAGTCGGCGGCGGACCTCGCCGCGAGGATGCGCTCCAGCTCGTGAGTCAGCGTATCGCGATGGCGCACCCGGGCGTCGTTGGTGGCGTAGCGGGAATCGGCCGGCAACTCCGGAGCTCCCACGACCTCGCAGAACTTCCGGAACTGCTCGTCGTTGCCGACCGCGAGGACGATGGGCCGATCGGCGGTGGGCAGCACCTGATACGGGACGATATTGGCGTGCGCGTTGCCCCAGCGCCGCGGCACGGCTCCCGACACCAGATAGTTCAGCGCCACGTTGGCGAGCGTCGCTACTTGTACGTCGAGCAATGCAAGATCGATGTACTGCCCCGTGCCGGCACGCTCGCGATGCAGCAGCGCCGCCAGCACGGCGATCGCGGCGTAGAGCCCCGCCATGACGTCCGCCACGGCCACCCCGACCTTCTGTGGACCGCCGCCAGGCCGGTCGTCCCGCTCGCCGGTGACGCTCATCAGCCCGCCCAGGGCCTGGATGGCGAAGTCGTAGCCTGCTCGGTGCGCGTAGGGACCGTCCTGGCCGAACCCGGTGATCGAGCAGTAGATGAGCCGGGGATTCACGGCGCGGAGACTCTCATAGTCCAGCCCGTGCCGGGCCAGGTCACCAGCCTTGTGGTTCTCCAGCAAGACGTCGGATTGTGCTGCGAGGCGGCGCACGATGTCGCGCCCCTCCGGCGTGGCGAAATCCACGGTCACGGAGCGTTTGCCGCGGTTGGCGCACAGGAAGTACGCCGCGTCGCTCGAATCCTTGCCGGTCCGGTCCTTGAGATACGGCGGGCCCCAGTGTCGCGTATCGTCGCCCGTGCCGGGCCGCTCGATCTTGACGACGTCCGCACCGAGGTCGGCCAGGATCTGGCCGGCCCACGGCCCCGCGAGCACGCGGGAGCAGTCGAGAACGCGGAGGTCGGCGAGGGCGCCGGCCACGTCACCGCTCGCGTTCGCGCCGGGCCGCGATGCGCCGGCCGCGGATCGCCACGCGGGAGAGGCCCCGGATCGCTCCGTCCACCGCGTGGGGCGCTACGCTCACCAGGCTAAACCCCTCGCGCACCTCGATCCTGCCGATGTCCTCCCGCGCCAGCCCGACCTCCCGGGTCAGCGCCCCGACCAGGTCCTTGGCGCCGGCTCGATCCTTTTTTCCCACGTTGACGAACACCTTCACCCACGTCTCGGGCGGCGCCGCCGCCGGATGAGGGGCGGCAGGCTGATCGCTGACGACTCCCGGCTGACGGCTCAATGCCAGCAGCGCCGCTGCCACCTCCGCCGCGTCGTAGCGCTCGAGGAGCGGTTCGAGCAGCCCGAGCTCCGCTTCCAACCCGCCCGCGTCGATGCGGGCGGCCGCGCGCAGCCGCAATGCCTCAGCCTCGCCCCGGGCTCGCCCGCGGACTCCCCCTCCGGAGAGCGGCAGCGGCGTCAGGGGAGCGGCGACGGTGCGGGCGTAGGGGACCTGCGTGGGAGCGAGCAGGAGGATCGGCTCGCCGATGGCCTTCAGACTTGCGAGCTCATCACGCGAAGGCAGGTCGAAACACACGACCGCGTCGGCACCCGGTGGGAGCTGCGTATCACGGCGCCACTCGAGCACCCGAGGGCGATTGAGCGTGTCGAGGACCTCGCGCCGGGCGGCGGCACGGCGCGCGCGCGGTACAACCACGAAGCGCGCGGGCCCGACGGGCGGGAGCGGCCGCGCATCCTCTCCCATGGGAAGATCGCCCACCACGTGGGGGCGGCGCGCGAAGCGCTCGAGGAAATCGTCGAGCGACTGCGGGTTCCAGGCGAGCACGATGCGGCGCGCGTCGCGCATCTCGGCGAGCAGCTGCTCGATGATGGGGAGGCGGCCGGTGTCGATCAGCCATTCGGGCCAGGCGAGGATCACGGTGGCGACGGCATCGAGCTTCAAGGCCGATCGGCCGGCGAGCGCCTGCAGGTCTTCGGGAGAGCCCGCCAGAACGCCGATCGCCCCTTCCTCGAGGAGTCGCGTGGTACGGCCGAGTCCCGTGACGGCGTGCACGCGGAGCGAGGCGGGCGCAGCGTCGGCCCACTCCTCGGCCATGCCGCTGTCGGCGCAGAGGATGATCGCGCCGGGCCCACGAGCTTCCTGGTCGGAGGGGGCCAGCAACTCCCACACGGCACCCGCGTGTTCGACAGCCGGTGGGGTCACCAGCATCAGGGCTCGGCCGCGCTCCAGCGCGGCCTGCGCGGCACTCTCGTCCATCACGCGATCCTCGGTTGTCAAAGGGCGGTACTCCCGGCGAGATGCTAGCTTGCGTGCATGCAAAGGGCAACGGTGCTTCCACTCCGCATGCTGTTGCTCCTCGCTTGTCTGGCGCCGCCTGCCACCGGTCAACAACGTCCCCGCGCACGCGATCTGGATCTGCACATCGGGGTGCTTCCGCCGGGTCCGCTCGACGCCCTCACCGACGTGGCGGGCGTGCGGGTGGGGCAGGTGACGCTGGCGCGCGGCGACTCCGTCAACACCGGCGTCACCGCGATTCTGCCGCATGCGGGAAACGTGTTCCGGGAGAAGGTCCCTGCGGCGATCGTGATCGGGAATGCGTTCGGGAAGCTCGCGGGCTCGACCCAGGTGAACGAGCTGGGCGAGCTCGAGTCGCCCATCGTCCTGACCTGCACGTTGTGCGTGCCGCGGGCGGCCGACGCCGTCCTCTCCTACCTGCTCGGCTTGCCCGGCAACGAGGACGTGCGCTCGGCGAACCCCGTCGTGGGCGAGACGAACGACGGCTACCTCAACGACATCCGCTCGCGGCCGATCACCGAGGCGGATGTGCTCGCCGCGATCGGCTCGGCGGCGCCCGGCCCGGTGGCGGAAGGGGCCGTCGGGGCGGGGCGCGGCACGGTGGCCTTCGGCTGGAAAGGCGGGATCGGTACCGCGAGCCGGCTGCTCCCCGTGCGGTTGGGAGGTTGGACTGTCGGGGTACTGGTGCAGACGAACTTCGGTGGCGTGTTGACGATCGACGGCGCGCCGGTCGGGCAAGAGCTCGGCCAGTACTACCTCAAGGGAGATCTCGGCGACGGCAGCGTGATCATCGTCGTGGCGACCGACGCGCCGCTCGACCACCGCCAGCTGGAGCGCCTGGCCCGCCGCGCGCTCGCGGGCCTCGCGCGCACCGGGAGCAGCATGGCCAACGGGAGCGGGGATTACGTGATCGCGTTTTCGACGCGGCAGGCCACGGGCCCTGCCGGTCCGGGCCGGCTATCCGATACGATGGAGGTCGTCACCAACGACGCGATGTCGCCGTTGTTCGAAGCGGTGATCGAGGCGACCGAGGAGGCGATTGTGAACTCGTTGCTGCGGGCGGAAACCGTGAAGGGGTTCCGCGGGACCGCTTACGCGCTGCCGATCGACTCGACCATCGCCGTGCTACGGCGCCACGGGGTGGTGCGGCACTGAACCGGCTGCTGCGGGGTGATGGTGTCGAGGAACGCCCGGTAGACTTCCGGGTGCCACTGCTGGCGGTTGCCCTGCATCTCGAGTACCGCCTGGTCGATCGAAACCGCGGGCCGGTAGCTGCGCGTGGTGGTGAGCGCGTCGAACGCGTCGGCGATCCCGACGATCTGGGCGGTGATCGGGATCGCGTCGCCGCACAGGCCGTGCGGGTACCCCGAGCCGTCGTAGCGCTCGTGATGCCAGCGGATGATGGGCTTGATGTCCCAGGGAAGATCGATCGCGGCGAGCAGCTCGACGCCCCACAGGGGGTGCTCGCGGATGAGCTCGTTCTCCTCGGGGCCGAGCGGGCCCGGCTTGTTCAGGATCTCGGCCGGCACGCGTACTTTTCCGAGGTCGTGCAGGTACGCGCCGATGCGCACGGTGGTGACTTGGTGGCCGTCGAACGCCAGGCTGCGCGCGACATCGACGGCGTACGCCGCCACGCGCGCGCAATGGCCGAACGTATAGCGGTCGCTCGATTCGATGAGCTCGGCCAGGCGGTAGACGACCTCGAGACAGGCCGCTTCGCGCGGGTTGAGGGTGGCGCCGGGCTGCGGCCGCCCCAATGTGCGGCGCGCACTACCAGGCCGGCGTACGGCCGGCTGGCGCAGGGCCGAAAGCCGGCCCGGGGGCTCGATACGGGGGATGGCAGTCACGACTCGTGAAGATGCTCCGGACCCCACGGGGGTCACGCCAGCGAAGCCTGGCCCGGCGGTCCGGTTGCGCGGTGGGACGCCGCAGGGCTATCGTGCTCGGCGACCCGCGCCTCGTTGCTATCCCGTTACGCCACGGAGCTTTACGCCATGACCGCAGGGCTGTCTCCCAACCTCCAGCACCTGGAAACCTCAGCCACCATCGCGATTTCGCAGGAGGCCAAGCGTCGTCGGGCCGCCGGCGAGGACGTGATCGATCTGGGGGCGGGCGAACCCGATTTCCCCACGCCGCCGATTCCCGCCGAGGCCGGCGTGCGGGCCATCAAGGAAGGGAAGACTCGCTATCCAACCAATGAAGGCATCCTCGAGCTGCGGGCCGCAGCCGCCAAGCACCTGGCGCTGCTGTCGGGGGGGCGGCCGATCAACGCCGACAACATCGTGGTGTCCACGGGGTCGAAGCAGTCGTTGTTCAACGCCTGTTTCACGCTGTTCGGTCAGGGCGACGTGGTGGCGATTCCGGCGCCGGCCTGGGTGTCGTACCCGCAGATCGTGCACTTCACCCGGGCCCGCCCGGTCCTGATCACGGGGCACCCGGAGTGGGGGTTGAAGGTGAGCGTGCGGGAGCTGGAGCGCATTCTGCCCGCGCCGAAGGGATTGATCCTCTGCTCGCCCTGCAATCCGACGGGCTCGGTGTACGCGCTGGCCGAGCTGCGGGCCATCGCGGAGTGGGCGGCGGCCCGCAAAGTGTGGATCAT